>NC_019904.1:5057500-5357500 GCF_000325705.1 Echinicola vietnamensis DSM 17526
CCTTTACTTTTTATTGGCCCTTCACCGGTTTGACCATTGCACCGTTCTGGCAAGGGTTTTCATGCCCAATATTATAAAACTAACCAACTTCCCCCCAATATTCCGCCCTCCCCCCACCCCACTTTTCTATTTTTGTAGTGGATAAATGCCGAAAGTGGCCATGCCAAGTTCAACCATGGCCTTCTAAAAGGCAACCACTACCTGTTGAAAAAAAATTGGATATGACCGCTAAAAAACTGAACCTCCCCACTCTCTTTTTCCTCTTCTTGCTTTCCGTGATCGTCGTTGACAACAGTTACGGACAAAAAAAGAAGAAAAATGATCCTCCCCAAAAAGGGAGCCTGTACCTCTCTCCCGTGCCCGTGATCGGTGCCAATCCGGCATTTGGCTTTATTTATGGGGTCGGTGGTTCCGCCAGTTGGTTTATGGGGGATCCGGCGAGCACCAAGATTTCCAATGCCTTGCTCGGGGTGGCCTTCACCACCAAGAAACAGACCATCATTACCTTAAAGAGTACGGTTTATGGCGAAGACAATGATTTCATCATGCTTGGGGATTGGCGCTACCTTGACAGTAGCCAGCCCACTTGGGGACTGGGAACGGGTCCGCAGTCTGCCCGGCTGGCCAGCAATGATTTTAATTTTGACGATGGCAGTATCGAGGGCAATTCCGAGGCGGACATGATGGAATTTAAGTTTTTCAGGTTCTATCAAACGTTCCTGAAAAAGATCAATTCCAAAGGATTCTATGCAGGACTGGGTGTACACGTGGACATCTTCAGTGACATCAAGGACCAATTGCTGGACCTGGAAGCTTCCACTCCCGTGATCACCCCATATTATGCCTACAATGAAACCTACGGATTTGATCAAGAGAAAAGCACCTTGGTAGGGCTATCCTTCAATGGTGTTTTGGACACCCGGGACAATGTAAACAATCCCTATGCCGGCCGATATGCCATGGTCAATTTCAAAGTGAATCCTACCTTTCTCGGCAGCGACCAAAGCTCTACCCAGCTGTGGATGGAGTACCGTGACTATTTTAACCTGACCGATGACAACAACAATATCCTGGCCCTTTGGACCTATGCCAACCTTACGGTTTCAGGAGACCTGCCTTATATGAACCTGCCCGCCATTGGCTGGGACCAGTACTCCAAATCCGGAGAACCCTATTCTCAAGGAAGGTTCCGGGGCAGGAACCTGATGTTTGGCGGAGTGGAATACAGGAAGCACCTGTTTGCTACCCGAAAAAATCCCCGATTTATGGGCGCCATCCTCTATTTAAACGCGACGACCGCCAATGGAAAAGCCAATGGTATCAACCTATTCGAGTATGTCGAGCCGGGCTATGGGTTGGGCCTACGGTTTAATATCAGTCAAAAAGCACGTACCAACATCGGTATCGATTATGGCTGGGGCAACTACGGCACCTCTGGTCTGTTCTTGAGGCTTAATGAAAATTTCTAAGCTCCATCGAAAGGACCCGGGATCACCATCAACTTAAAAGGCTTGAAACCAACAATTTACTATTAAAATAATACTTCTATTAACTACTAATTTTTGGTAAATTTATATTAAATCAAATTCAATAAACATATGAGATATATTTTTCTGATCCCTCTGATGATTTTCATGACCCTGACGGTAAAAGCCCAAGAAAAGGGCTGGGTGAAGCTGGGCGAGAAAACGGTGGCCTTCAAAAGTGAAACCGACAAGGTATCCATGCTGGGGAACGACAATACCGTGGACAAAATCAAATTAAAATGCACTCAAGGGACCCTGCAGCTTCAGGAAATTACCATTGTCATGAAAGGTGGCGAAAAAAAGACCTATGACGCCAAAGCTAGCGGTGTGATGACCAAGGGCATGTCATCCCTTCCATACGCGGTACCGGACAAAGATGGCAAAATCAGTCATTTAGAGCTCAAGTACGACACCAAAGGAAAAGTAAGCGATTCCTGGTCCACCTGAAAAACTACGCGTGGGCCGTCACCTAACCCCAACTACTCGAGGGTAATCGGTGACCGGGCTGCCGCCGCTCCCAATTTTCCCGCTTGATCCAACGTCAACCTCATGGTAAGAATAAAAAGGGGTGGTCAAAGATTTACGATGCCTTAAGCATTCTATTGGTGTTTACCAGCGTTCATCGGTGGCCAAATAGAAACCAATAATGGCAAAGAATAGGTAAAGCCATCGAAAAAGGTTAGCCCTCATTGATTTTTTATCCATCAACCTGCTGCTTGATGATCAGGCACAAAAAAAAAACGGATTCGGACAGTGTGCCCAAATCCGTTTGTCTAAGTTTGGTCAGCTTAGCTGTTATAGGCCGTAGAAACCGTATCGGCACCTTCGCCTGTCCAATTGGTATGGAAAAATTCTCCCCTAGGCTTATCGGTACGCTCATAGGTATGGGCACCGAAATAGTCACGTTGGGCCTGAAGCAGGTTTGCCGGCAACCGCTTGGTCCTGAATCCATCAAAATAGGCCAATGCGGCACTCAAAGCAGGCACGGGAATTCCATTGGTCACGGCCGCTGCGCAGACCTTCCTCCATCCTGCCTGGGCATTTTGAACCTTTTCCTTGAAGAAATCGTCCAAAAGCAAATGAGGCAGTCCAGGATTCTTGTCAAAGGCCTTTTTAATATCACCGAGAAAAGCGGAGCGGATAATACAGCCTCCACGCCACATCAGGGCAATATCCCCGTAATTCAACTCCCAATTATGTTCCTTGGAGGCTTCCATTAGCAAGTTATAACCTTGGGCGTAGGAAATGATCTTGGCCCCATAAACGGCCATTTTCAGGTCCTCCAACATGGCTTCCTTGTTTCCATCAAAGGAAATGGCCGGTGCGTCAAACACCTGCGAGGCCTGGTCGCGCAACTCGAGCTGCGCGCTTAGGAACCGGGAAAAAACCGACTCGGCAATCAAGGTCAGGGGCACGCCCAGGTGCATGGCTTCGATTCCTGTCCATTTTCCTGTACCTTTCTGCCCTGCAGTATCCAGTATTTTTTCCACCATCGGCTCGCCGTCCTCGTCCTTATAGGCCAGAATGTCCGCCGTGATCTCAATGAGGTAGGAATCCAGTTCTTCACTGTTCCATTTTTTGAAGGTCTTGTGCATCTCATCATAATCCATTCCCAGCACGTCTTTCATAAACTGGTAGGCTTCAGTGATGATTTGCATGTCCCCGTATTCGATGCCATTGTGGATCATCTTCACATAATGGCCGGCACCGTCCGCTCCGACCCAGTCGCAGCAGGGAACGCCCCCGTCCACTTTGGCCGAAACGGACTGAAAAATTTCCTTGACATGGGGCCAAGCGGATTTACTGCCTCCGGGCATCATGGAAGGCCCCCTGAGGGCTCCGATCTCCCCGCCCGAAACGCCGGTTCCGACGTATTGGAATCCTTTGCTTTCCACGTATTCGGTACGGCGGATGGTATCGGTAAAATTGGAATTTCCTCCGTCTATGATAATATCACCTTCCTCCAAGTGGGGGATGATCTGCTCGATGAAGCTGTCCACAGGATCACCTGCCTTCACCAGCATCATTACTTTCCTGGGCTTTTGCAGGGAATCCACCAGTTCCTTTACCGAATGGGTACCGATGAAGTTTTTTCCTGCCCCACGTCCTTGGATAAATTTGTCCACTTTGTCTGTAGACCTGTTATAGACGGCCACGGAAAATCCCTTGCTCTCCATGTTCAGCACCAGGTTTTCACCCATCACCGCCAGCCCTATCAGGCCTATATCAGCCAATTTGCTCATAACGTTCTTTTTTGTCTTTTGATTAGTGATTTGTAATGTTTGGGAAAGTTAACACAAATCCCGCTAATTTTTAAGCATTGGCGCATTTCTCGGTGGTAATAATGGCCGAAGCGTCACCAAACCGAAAGGATTGGTGGCTTTCACTCTTCCGGAAGCGCTTTTCCTCCGATCCAGGTAGGACAGCAAATCCGGCAAGGTACCCACCTCACCTCGTGCTGCTGGACAGCGAGCGGACAACAGCACGATGCACCTTACTGGGTGGCTTCGGGAATGTCCAGCGTATTGGAAAAATAACCATACTTCAGCTTTTCCAGCTGCCATTTGGTAATCAAATCGATCAGCTTCAACTGGCCTTCCAAAAATTTCTCTTGCCGCTTGTTGAGCAGGAACACGGAACTCTCCCCATAATTGAACTTTTCGGATTCCGCCCACAACAAGCGCTCATAACCTTCCACATTTTGTCGCTGGTTGGCCACCTGATTGGCCAGCAATCCTATTTGTGCCTGGCTGTTGAGCACTTTGTTTCGGAGTCCTAAGCTTTTGTTTTCCAGCTCCAGCTGCTTTTCCTGGATTTTGATCTTGCTGAGCTGTAAGTTTCCCCTCTCGCCCCTGAGCAAAAGCGGAAAACTAAAGGAAAAGCCCCATTTGTAGTCGTTTTCATTGTACCCCGGCAGCCCTTCCCCGTCCGGGGTGAGCAGTGGCATGTATTTGAGCTTGAGCTTGGGCAGCAGTTTTTCCTGTTTCATCCTTCTTTCCGCTTCGAGGGCAGAAAGGTCCAACCTGCTCTTCTGTAACATGGGATGCTGCTCCACCGAGTCGATGGGAAACTCAGGCACCCCTGCGGCTTCGCGCAAAGTTTCCAACTGCTCAGGATCCCTTCCCTGCAGGTAAGCATTTCCATCTTGGTCCCAAAGAAAGTTTTCCAAATTCCGCACGGTAGCCACATAACTGGATTGGGCAGACTGCAGCAGGTTTTGCCGATCCTGCCAAACCGTAAAGGCCTCCAAGGTGTCCATGGCGGTTTTTTCGCCGTTTAAGTAAGCTGTCTTGGTGTTTTCAAAGTAATTTTCAGCCAGTTCCACACTTTCCTGGACGATTTCCAAAGACTGATGGCTATTAGCCCAATAAAAATAGGCCTCTGCAGCACTGAAATACAGGTCGTTGGTCTGTAAGACCTGATCCTGCTCGGCAATGGCCGCATAGGCCTTGGCCTGCTTCAGGGCCGTCCTGCCTTCATCCATCAAGAGTCCTTGGAGCACGTTCAGCTCGATACCGGCATTCCACAGGCCATCATCTCCGGCAATATAGTTTTCAGGGTTCAGGTTATAGCCCGAGTTTTTCTCATAGCCCGCCACCAGGTCAAATCCTGCGACTGTGGGAATCCTCAACCCCGAGGCCAGCTTACGGTAGTATATTTTGTCGTCATAATGTTTTTGGCTGAAATCCGCCCCGACCACAGGGTCAAAATTCCCCCTCGCCGCCCGCACGGTAGCTGCTGCCTTTTGGGCATTGAGCCTTGCCTTTGCCGACAGGGGATGGTGTGCCAGTACGTCCTGGATATATTGCTCAAAATACAACCTCTCCTCCCCCGCTTCCTGCGCCCATGCCCGGGTCTGCAGCGAGGTGATCAGGATCCACAATAAGCCCGTATAAATTACCACTCTGCTCATGTCAATGCCTATTTTACTGATTTCAAGGGAGCCTTTAATTTAATGGCCTTGGGATTGGCCTTTTCTTCGCTATAGTAATCTGTAGGGAAGCCATTCAGCTGTCTCCATATCTCGTACCATAGCGGCACATCGTTCAGAAGTAGGAATGCCCGCGCTCCTGTACCGATGCTGAGCCTTTCCGGCCACTTGCGCTCTTCTGGATCGGGGGTCACCAGCAGCCTGTAGTAGCCGTTACTGCTGATAAAGCGGTCCATGGCTACCACTTTTCCGGAAAAGATCCCCGTAGAAGCCTCTGGCCAGCCGCTGATGACGATCGCAGGCCAGCCGTCAAAGCGTAGTCGTACCTTTTCGTTCTCCTGAACCAGCGGTAGATCGCGTGGGCGGACATACACTTCCACGGCCAGGTCATAGCGCTCTGGCACGATGGTCATGATATCGGTACCTTCTTTGATCATTTCCCCAATCCCTTTGGTCACGGTTTTGGTAATATAGCCTGATTGGGGGGCGGTGATAAAGTAACGTTCCCTTCTTTCGGTATAATTGCGCAGTTGATTCCGAAGTTTGGAAGCATCTGCCTGTGTGCCCAATTTGGAGGAAAGGGCCGTTTGGATATCCGATTGTACCTTGGAAAGCTTGTCCCGGTACTCCCGCTCAGTGGAGGAAATCTGCAGGTCCAGGTTGAGCAGCTCGTTACGTTGGTTGGTGAGTTTGTTCTCTTGGACGGTCACCTTTGCCCTTGTTTCCTGTACCTTCAGCTCCTTTTCCTGCAGCTCGGTAAGGGACTTAAGGCCTTTGGCGTGCAGCTCGGTGGTACGCTGCAGCTGGTTTTCGGCAATGGAAAGGTTAGTCTTGAAAGCCACCAGGTCCATGCTGTCCATTTCCACCTTGTTCTTGGCCTGAAGGATCTTATTGTCCAGCTGGCGCAATTTGAATTCCAGCGCTTCCTGGACCGCTTGGTATTGCGACCTCAGCGCCCCAACTTTCATCTCATAGGAATCCGCACTTTGGGTCTTGGCGTTCAGCTGTTCTTCGGTACGCTCCAAGAGGTTGGGATCAAAATATTCGCTCTTGGCATCGGAGATGAACACCAAGGTATCGCCCTGCTGGACAAAATCACCTTCCTTTACGTACCATCGTTCCAACCTCCCGGAAATTACCGATTGGATGGATTGTGGCCGCTGCTCCGGGGAGCGGGTGGTCACGTAGCCGTCCGTTTGAATATTCTGTGTCCAAGGCAAAAACATGGCCGCCACAAACACTATAAAAATGATCAGGAAGGTCCTTCTTGAAAACTGAAAGGGTTTGGCATCTTCCAACACCTTAAAGACCTTGAAATCCTTCTTTTTGATATAATTATGAATACTATTTTCAGAGATATTAAGCATAGCAGGTTACAGCTTCACGGTCATTGTACTTTTTTTCAACCATTCCTCATCATCGCTGATGACAACCAGCGTCCATGGCTGTTTTTCATCGGTCAGGTAATCGATCAACTGAACCCTTTCGGCGGTTGGCATATTGACCAAAGGGTCTTCCATCAGCAGCAGCCCTGGCCGGTGGCAAATGGCACGTGCCAAGTGTATTTTTTGGATGATGCACCGTGGCGTGCGCCTCCCCCCGCTGTCCATGATCGTTTCCAATCCTTTTGGCAGGCCCTTGATATAATCCTCCAGCCCCAAATCGCGTAACATTTCCGATAATTCCTTTTCGGGCACCTGCCTGCCCACTAAAATATTTTCCCTGATGGTTGCTTCAAATATCTGGTTGGCGGCAAAGACAATTCCCAGTTTTTGGTGCAGGCTTTTTCTGCTCAGTACGCTATAGGAAATATCGTTCAGCAACACGTCGCCCGATTCCAGTTCCTGCACTCCGGCAAACACCTGCAGCAGGGTGGATTTTCCCGAGCCCGTTCCGCTGTTGAGCACCGCCCTGGCCCTTTCCGGAATGGTCAGGTCCAGCTCGCTAAAGGTCGGATCAGCAGCTCCTTTATGCCGAAAGGTGGCCTTTTTCAAGGAAAGCGAACATTCCACATCGGCGGCAAGCACTTCCTGCCCCTTGTTCTCCTGAAGCTCCAAGTCGGTCACGAAACCGATTTTATCAAAAGCTGTCAGCACATCGTATACATTGTCCCAGACCCGTAATAGCTTCTCAACCGAATTGATGATCAGGATGATGACAATCTCGGCGGCCACAAACTGGCCAATGTTCATCTGCTGGTTAAAGACCAACAGCCCGCCCACGACCAAGATTCCTGCGGCAATGATGATCTTGAACCCCACAAAGGACTTAAACTGATCCAGCAATACCTTAAAATGGGATTCCCTGCTGTTAACGTAATCAGCCGTAATATCATCGGTCTTTCGCAGGTGAAATGACGTTGGGTCATTCAGCTGAAACGTCCTCCTGGCACGACCAATTTCTTCCAACCAGTGTGCCAATCGGTACTTATATTTGCTTTCCTCAATGCTGGTATCCAAACCGATCTTACCGGTGATTTTCACCAATAGATAAAGGATCAGGATCATGACCAGTCCCATCCAGATAAAGTACAGGCTGTACACGGACAGTAACAACAGCCCGAAAAAGATCTGAAAGGTGGACAGCGACAGGTCGATCAGGATCTTGGGCAATCCTTTTTGGATGGTCAGGGTATCGAAAAAACGGTTGGCCAGCTCCGGTGCGTGGATACTATCCACCTCCTTGGCTTTCATTTTGGGAAACCGAAATGCAAACTCAAAGGCCGAGCGGGCAAAAATATCCTGCTGGATGTTCTCCACAATCCGCAATTGCAGCACTTGCAACACCCCTGCTACGCCAATCCCCATCAAAACCACGGTAACCAAAATAAACCAAGAGGATGACAGCTGTCCGGTTTGGAGAAAATTAATGATGGCCTGGATTCCCAGTGGCAGGGACAGGTTTACCACACCGATAAAAACGGCGTAGGTATAAATCTGCCTTATTTCGGGCTTATACAGTTTCAAAAGCCGCCATAGCCTTTTCACAGGGGATAAAGTACTCATAAAGTTACGCTACAAATTTTACGAAATAGTTGGATACTTTTTCAGAACCATTAAACACCAAAACGGCATCCAAGGTTTCTGAAATTTTCATTCTGATGGCGGTAGGAGTGCGAATTTATAAAATAACCGCCTAAAATTGGAATTTCGCGAGACTTTTCGACCAAAAATTCAAAATTATTTAACATCCGATTTCGGATCAAGCAATGTTTCTGGGGGGATGATTTTCGACATGTTCTTATGAAAGAAAATTTCACACCGTTACAACGATGGTTTTCCTCCATCCGCTCGAATGGGTTTTAGCGGGAAGTTGTGGAGAATGGGGCGGTCAATGACGCTAAAACGGAAAACGTTGGTTGGGTTAATTTACCATGGGCTTCACCCATGGCTATGAATGTGCCGTCCCTTTGGAGCTAACTTTCGAGGTTACATTTTACACCATACCACGGATTTGCCATTTCTTAAGCATCCTATCTGTGTTTATCAGCGTTCATCCGTGGCCAAATAGCAACCAAAGATGGCGAAGATCATATTTACCCATCGAAACAGGCTACCCCCATCTTTTCTGCTTGATCCCCGATTTCTTTTCTTGGGGAAAGGACTTCCATCTTTTTCCTGATAAAGTCCCATGACGAAAAAGGTTCCTTTCCGCATGACCAGAAAGGAACCTCGAGGATTATTCCAACATAAAAAACACGGTCAATATCCGGGATTTTGATCGCTGGAAGCATCCATGGCCTGGTTATAATTCAGCTCATCCACGGGTATCGGCCAAAGATAATGTTTCTCGGCAATGCTGATGCCCTTGTTTTGGGAAACGAATTCCTCTGCCCTTCCCAACCGCTTCAGGTCCAGCCAGCGTTTCCCTTCAAATTGGAATTCATAGGCCCGCTCTTGCAACACGGCATCCAGAAATGCCTCCGTGGACATCTCCGAGAGACCGAAATCCACTTCACCCGGCACCGAAGGATCCAAGCCGTACCCCCTTCTGTGTACTTGGTTCAGTGCTTCCAGGGCCTCGCCGCTCACCGTCCCGGAAGCGCGAACATCCGCTTCAGCAAACAGCAACAACACCTCTGCGTAGCGGTAGATGGGCAGGTCATTTCCCGCTCCGGTGTTGTCCGGCGCTTCGGGCTCCACATACTTCCCGCTGACCAAGGTGGTCGCCCCCAGGCCAAAGTCCACGTTGGACCACAGCTGCTTTCTCAGGTCTGCATCGTCCCATTGCTCGAAAAAGGGATTGGCGGCATCCCCGTAATGGGCATAGGCCCCGCCAAAGTTGTACAATCCCGTACTGGGGTGGTTCAATATCCACGGCAACCCATTCCCCTGGGCTGATTGACGGGCATATTTCAGGTAAAAAACCTCTTCGCTGCTATTGACCAAATCAGGCCCAAAGATCTTCCACTGGATATCTTCTACGCGTTGGACCGGAACAAGTCCAAACTGCCCCGAATCGATCACTTCCTTTGCTTTGACCTGGGCCGAATCATACGCTTCAAGCTGAAGAAAAACATCTGCCATCAACGTCTTGGCCGCCCATAGGGTAGGCCTTCCCGGCTGTGCGGGTTCGGCAGGCAAGGCACGCTCGGCCATCCGCAGATCTTCCAAGATAAACGCGTATACTTGATCCGCATTGGCTTTGGGCACATCCCTTTCCTCCATGTTTTCTTCGGTCCTGAGCGGCACCCCTCCCCAGTTACGGACCAGGTCAAAATAGGTCAATGCCCTTAAAAACCGGGCTTCACCCAAAAAGCGGTCGCGCACTTCCTGTGCCACTTGCTCACTTTGGGGGACATGGAAAATCACCAGGTTGGCATTTCTGATCCCTTCGTAAAACATGGTCCAGCGACTGGCGGCGGTGTTGATGTTGGTGGCATTCAACCCGTCGAAATCATTGTATTGGGCCCTGCTTCCCCGCCCGTATCCCCAATCGGTATGGGCGCTCAGAACGGCCACTTGTTCGGAACGTACATTGCGCAGCGGATTATAAATGGCATTCGTGGCCGCTTCGATATCTGCTGCGGACTGGTAAAAGTTTTCCGCCACCACGGTCTTGGGCGTTTCTTCCAGCAAATCGCTGCACCCTACCAGTACGGTAAATGCCCACAGGATCATCGGTGCCCTGCCAGCAAATCGGAAAGGCCTTTGGCATAAATTTCGGGAAATGATATGATCGGTATTCATGGTCTGTATCGCGTTTGGATGGTTAGAAGGTGGCCCTGAGGCCCACGGTATAGGATTTTGGAATAGGATAGCTGAAGTGGTCGATCCCGAGACTGGCATCGGCACCGTTGCTGTTTACCTCGGGATCCCACCAGGAATAATCGGTAAACGTAAGCAGGTTTTGGCCACTGACATAAAGTTTCAGGTTACCGATCCACTTGGATTCCGGGAAGGCAAAATCATAGGCCAGTTGGATATTTTTCACCCGCAGGTAAGAGCCGTCCTCCACATAGCGGTCGGACACCTTCAGGTCATTGTTTCGGCTGATCCTCGGGTATTTGGCATCGGTATTCTCTGCGGTCCAATGATCCAGCAGCACTTCTTCCGGCATGTTCAACCCCTGCCCGAAATCCATGGTGCTGGATATGGCACTGACATTAAAGATATCGTTGCCCTTGGTCCCCTGCAGGAACAGGTCCAACTGAAAGTTCTTGAAGGTCATCGTGGAATTGATGCCATAATAAAAATCGGGATTGGGATCGCCAATGGCGGTCTTGTCCGACTCGTTAATCTCCCCGTCCCCGTTCAGGTCCCTGTAGCGGATATTACCATCTTCGGTATAGCCGTCCTCTTGATAGCCCCAAAACTGCCCCAGGGGCCTTCCCTCTTCCATGATGGAAAAGTTATCCGCCACGGTCACTACATTAATATAGTTGGTCAGAATGGGTTCGCCATCGTTCAGGCTGATGACCCTGTTTCGGTTAAAGGCGATGTTCCCGCTCAAGTTCCAGTGGAACCCCCTGTTCAGCACTATGGCATCCATGCTGAGCTCAAGGCCCTTGTTCTGAATTTCGCCTACATTGGCCACGGTGGTGGTATAGCCAAAGGAGCTGGGCAGCCTGACCGTGCTGAGCAGGTCGCGGGTGTTTTTGATGTAATAGTCCGCCCCCAGCATGATGCGGCCACCGATCAGCCCAAGGTCCAGCCCAACGTCAAACTGCTCGGTGGTTTCCCATTTAAGGTCTCCCGGCAGGACCGACTGTGGCGCAAAGGTGCTGTACAGCTCCTCGCCAAAAACGGTATAGCCCGGAAAAAGCCTGTTCAAGGTACTGTACGGATCAATGGCCTGACTTCCGGTAAGCCCCCAACTTGTACGTATCTTCAGCTCGGACACCACCTGCTGTTGCTGCATAAATCCTTCTTGGGACACCCGCCAAGCCAGTGCTGCGGAGGGAAAATGCCCCCATTTGTTACCTTCGCTGTAGCGCGAGGAACCATCGGCACGCCAAGTGGCCGTAAACAGGTACTTGTCAGCATAATTATAGTTCAACCGACCGATATAGGAAAGCAGTACCGACTTGGCATATCCCGAAGTGGGCACGCCGGGGGTATTGGCCGCGCCCAAGTTATCCGTTCCAAACAGGTCGCTGAGAAATCCAGCTGAACTTCCTGCCAGGTAGCGTGTCTGAAAATCCTGATAGGTAAAGCCCGCCAGGACATCAAACTTATGCTTTTCATCCAAGGTGTCCGCATAGGAAATGGTGTTTTCATTGAGCCGGCTGATGTACTGCCGGGTGTTGACGCTGGCATTGCCATCGCTGTTGATAAAATCGGTGGTCCGGTAAACATCCGTTCGGTCATCCCTGTTTTCGATCCCGCCAAGGATTTTGATGGTCAATTTTGGAATGGGCCGATAACTCACCGAGGCATTGGCCAGGACAATATTGGCATTAACGGTGTTGAACTCCTCATTGATATAGTTAAGCGGATTGATGATATCCGGGGAAACGAAGGGGAAGTCTTCGGACAATACCGTCAAGGAGCCGTCGGGAGCATAGGGCGAGGACAAGGGAGAGGCCACCAAGGCTGCCCCGATCATGGAGTTTCCCCGAGCCCCGCCATCGCTGTCCCTTCTGGCAGTGGTCAGTTTGGTCAAGTTGGTCGAAAAGTCAATGGTCAGCTTATCGCTCAGGGAATGATGGATGGAGGATTGCAGGGCATAACGGTTATAGTCACTTCCGCGAATGATCCCTTCCTGGTCAAAAATACTTCCTCCTACCGAAAATCGGGTACTTTCATTTCCCCCCGAAACCCTGATGGAGCTGGATTTGATGGGTGCCCTGTCGAACACTTGGTCCTGCCAGTCCGTCCCTGTGTCCATGGCCGAAAGCTCACTTTCGCTGAAATAGGGATCCAAACCATCATTTGCGGCCTGGATGTTCATCAGCTGGCCATACTGCCGCCCGTTCATCAGGTCCAGCTTTTTCCGTAAGTGCTGCACACTGTAATAGCTGTCAAATTCCACTTGGGTGGGAGCCTGCACCCCTCCTTTGGTGGTGATGAGCACCACTCCGTTTGCCCCCCTGGAACCGTATATGGCCGTGGCAGAAGCGTCCTTGAGCACTTCGATGCTGGCAATGTCCGAATTGTTGAGGTTGGTCGGGTTGCCCGAATAGGGAAATCCATCGATCACGTAAAGGGGGCTGTTGTCCCCTTGGATGGAATTGCTCCCACGGATGCGTATGTCCACTCCTCCTCCCGGAGAACCGTCATTTTGCACCACCTGCACGCCCGGAGCACGGCCAGCCAACGCCTGCACCACGCTGGTGGTGGGAAAGGCATTTACCTCCTCGGTGCTGACTTGGGAAATGGCTCCAGTAAGATCCGCCTTCCGTGCCGAACCGTACCCGATCACCACCACTTCCTCCAATTCCTTCTCTTCGGAACCAAGGGTAACGTCTACTTGGCTTTGGTTGCCCACGGCTACTTCCTTTCCTTGGAAGCCCACAAAAGAAAACACCAGCACCTGTTCACTGCTCCCTCCAGAAAGCCTAATGGTATAATTCCCCTGCTCATCGGTGATCGTTCCCGTATCGGTTCCTTTTATTTGGACGGTTGCTCCTGGCAAGGAGGCTCCTTCCTGATCGGTCACCTTGCCCTTTACGGTCCTTGTGGAAGGTGGAACAGTGTCTTGCACGTCCAATGTGGGACGGGGTTGCTGTGGTACGGTATCCTGATACGGGGTGAGTTCTTCGGAGGCCGCTCGCCAATCCGGAAAGCTCTCGGTAAGGGCAAAAGCAGGCAGGCAAGTAAAACCTGCCAAGCTCCATGTCAATACCAGATGGTTGATACGCTTTAACGGTATTTTCATCGTTGTTGGTTTTAAGGCTCTAATGGTATGACCTTAATTAATCCAAGTCCTATTCCACAACCCTTAAAAAATCACCAAAAAACAATGAATATAGCCAATTAAGAAATCTGAAGTGGTATTTTTAGAACATCATCAAAAAACTTCAGGTTCTAAAATCTGAAATATTAGACAAATTGTAGAATTATTGTACCATAATGTAGACAAAGTCACGGAGCTTCCATTCGAAAGACCACCCACAAACCACCTACCAATACTTCCCATCCAAATACCTTCCCGGAGCTTTTGTTGGGAAATCAAGGTTTTCCGATGACCTCTCCTATCAAGGCAAAGGCCTTTCGGGCCTGTTCCATTTGGAGCTGTTGTTTTTCGTTATAGGTTTCCTTCGGCAAGGAAACGGCCACCTCAAACTGGGCATGGATCCTATCAAAGCCAACCGCAAAATTGTTCCGGGGAAGTCCCCAGGTGGCCAAATAAGCATTCAGCTTTTCTACCTTTAGCCCGACATGGGGCACGGCATAGCTCATGGCCGTGATGGCACCGTGCAGGCTGGTGCCGGCATAGCATTTTGCATTGGCAATCAAGTACATGATATCCCAAATATTTTCGGCATCAAAATAAACGTGCGGACAGTCCATCCGCCTCCGCACCTCCGCCAAGGCCAGGTGGTCGTCATGGTCGAGGGCCTTGCCTATTGGACACAGGCACAGCTCCGTTTCGGATTGCCGGAACACCTGCTCCAGTTGGCCAGCGATCACCGCTTCCTTTCCCATGGTGTTTTTTCGGTTGATCTGGAAGAAGAGGTACTTTCCCCGATGGGCTTTGACATAATCCCTTACCGGTGGGGTCACACGTGCCTCCAAGTCAGCAACGGGATAAAATGCTGACATCAGGACGGCGGAATCGGGAAAAAGCCGTGCATCCACTTGGTTTGCCTGCAAGTTTTTAACGGTCTGTCCGTCCCTTACGGCCAAGTAATCCACCTGCTGTAGTTTTTCCTGCATAAACGGATAGCGCTCAAAAACGCTCCTGTCAATCCCCGATCCCCCGAGAGAATTGAGGATCACCGATCGTACCTTTCCCAGATCATCTTTGGTAAAGACCAGCGGCAATACCGTTTTCCCTTTTAGAAAACGCTTGGCCATGGCATTCAGGTCGATGTACCTGGAAAGGCGATGGCGGTAGCGATGGATTTTTTGGTAAGTTGGGTTCAAGGCGGCAAAAAGGGAGTGCCAGGTCACGCCCAGGGCCTCGCCTCCGGCGATAATGACGTGGTTTTGCCCATCGTTGGCGTTGCAGGCCTCGTAAAAAGCTGCCAAATCCTCGGTGGGCTTCCCTCCTACTTGGGAAAGATCGCTTTTCACCAGTCCAAAAAACCGGAAACGGTATTCCTTCCCCAAGGTTTCGAGCTGTTTTTCAATGATCAGGGGAAAAAGCAGGTCCCCGTAATTATAGCGGTCAAAAGCACCAATGATCAAAATATTTTCCATGGTTTACCTTCTATCAAAAAACCTACCTGTTTTGGTACTACTGAAAAAATTATCCCACAAATAACGCAAGGCCTACCCCATCTCGCCGCTCCATGATTTCTAGCACTAAGATTGCTATCACCTTTCCAGCAGTTTTTTTCGGGCAAAATCTCTTTTTCCGAGGGAGCCCAAAACCCTTAATTATCCTTAAAATTGGTTTAATTTACGCATTGATCTATTGACTTACCTATGGCAGGACAATCTCCGGTAAAGAAAATCTTCTCTGGCTCTGTTTGGGGCATCGCTGCCAAGGTGCTCGATGCCTTGGCGAAGTTTGTGACCATTCCCTTGCTGGTAAGCTTTTATGGCAAAACCGACTATGGACTCATTGCCTTGGCCTTCTCGCTAAATGCTTACCTTCGCCTGATGGACTTGGGCATGAACATCGGATCGGTGCGGTATTTTGCCATGTGGGAATCCAAAGGCGAGTATGATAAAATTGCCACGGCCTCACGGTCCAGTATGGTGTTCTACGGGCTCATCGGCCTGGTCAACGCCCTGATCTTCGTTTGGATGGCCGATCATGGTCCCGACTTTTTCAATATCAGCCAGGACCAAGCCCCTACCTATCGGATCATGATGTATATCCTCGCTGCCAGCACGGTGTTCAACTGGCTGTCAAACGTGGTCATCCAGTTGCTGAGCGCCAAGGATGAGCTGGGGTTTGTCCACCGCATCACCGTCATCAGCAGTGTCCTCAACTTCCTGATTGCCCTGGCCGCCATCCATTTCCAATGGTCCTTGGAGGTCTACTTCCTGTTTTACACCCTATCGCTAATGGTGGTCATCCCCTTGAATGTCCTCCGGCTGAAGCGCTATCCTCTTCCGCTGCGCAAGCTCCTGCTTCCCAAGTGGGACGGAAAAGTTTTCAAGCAGATCTTGGGCTATAGCATGGCCATCTTTGCCATGGGGCTGTTCCAATTTTCGGCAAAAGAACTGCGCCCTATCCTGCTGGCCAAATTTGCCACGGGCATCGATGTGCTGACCGATTACCGGGTCATCCAAACCATTGCCAACCTGGTCATGTCCTTCGGCAGCATCTTTCTTCAAGTGCTGCTGCCCTCTGCTTCAAAGGCCCATGCTGAAAACGACCAACACAAAATGGAAAAGATGGTCTTCGAGGCCACCCGCTATATCGCTATTTTCTTGACCTTAGTGGTATTCGCCCTGATCCTGAACGCAGAAAACCTGCTGGTGCTCTATATGGGAGAAAGTTACGCCGACCTCAGCAAATGGCTGATCATCTGGTTGCTCACCGTGTTGCTGTCCATGCACAACACTCCCGTGGCCAGCTTGGTCCTGAGCTCCGGGAAGACCAAGGCCCTGGTCTATTCGGCGGCCATTGGCTGCATCCTTTCCCTGCCGATTACCGTGGTCTTCGCCCCAGAGATGGGCGTGGGTGCGGCCGTTATGGGGTATTTGGTCTACATGCTCATCCAGATGGGCTTCTTCTACTTTTACTATATTCCCAAGGTCCTGCACATGAGCAGCGCCCGGATCTTCTTCAAGGCCTTTTCACCTTCCCTGCTGGGGGCGGTCTTGGCATGGTTTCTGGCTTATCTGACCGGAACCTTGGTCGATTTGGCGCAGCCTTACTTGGCAATGGCCCTGCAGACCACGGTATTTCTGTTGGTTTTTGCAGGCTTTCACGGGGCATTTGTCATCAAGCGTTCCGATATCGACTACCTAAAAAGCAAACTTTCACCCCAACCCTGAACCCATGAATCCGAATAACGGCACCACCTTTTCCATATGTATCCCCGCCTATAAGAGCAAGCATCTCCACGCATGCATTGCCAGTATCCTGGGCCAGACCATAGGAGACTTTGAGCTCATCATCCTGAACGACTGCTCTCCCCAACCTGTTGAAGAAGTGGTTTCCCAGTTTGATGACAAAAGGATACAGTACCATAAAAACGAAACGAACGTCGGGGCCGTCGACCTGGTCCAGAACTGGAACAAATGCCTTTCCCTGGCCACGGGAAAGTTTATCGTGATCATGGGCGATGACGACCTTTTGGAACCCGATTATTTGGAGACCTTCACCGGGCTGATCGCCGCCCATCCGGACCTGGATGTCTACCACTGCAGGAGCAAGATCATCGACGAAAACGGAAATACGATACTGCTGACCCCGGCCTGTCCCGCCACCGAGGATGTTTATGACAGCATTTGGCACCGCCTAAACCAGTACCGCTCCAACTATATTTCCGACTACCTTTACCGTACCGAGGCCTTGCGGGACCAAGGAGGTTTCCATCCGCTTCCCCTGGCCTGGGGATCTGATGACATCACCGCCTTCATCGCCATGGGGCAAAAAGGCATTGCCCACAGCCCAAAGGCGGTCTTCCGCTACAGGAGCCATGGGATGTCCATTACCTCCACGACCACCAATGGCCTGGCCAAACTGGAAGCGGACATGGGCTATGCGGCCTGGCTGAAAAACTTTCTCCAGGAAAATCCCCTGGGAGCTGTCGAAACGGTCATCTATCGGCACCTGGTCGAAAACCAAGACCGCTACATGCGCGACCGGAGGATCTTTACCATGACCAAGATCATGGCCTCAGAGGCCATCCCCCGTATCGGCAAATGGCTCCGGCACCGAAAGAAATTCCAGCTCACGACCAAGGATATCTTAACGGCTGCCGTCAAAAGCAGGAAAATGAGAAAACAGCTCAGGGAATAGCTGTTTGGGCATAAGGCAAAAAAGTGAGGGGATGCCATCCTAATGGACGCCAAAAAGGAAATAGCGAAAAGAACTCATAAACACCGTTTTATACATGGATATTATTTTCAACCCACCGGACAATACCGAGAACAAATACATCCAAATCATGGTGGAGCCACTGCGCCAGGATGGCTTCCGCATCCATGAACTGGACGGCTTGTTTTCCGGGTGGAAACATTTTTGGAGTATCCGTCTGGTCCACCTCAATTGGTTTGAGAACATCGATGACACAAGCTTTTTCAAGGGGTTGAGAAGCTTTTTCCGGAAGATGGTGGTGCTGACGGTCATCCACCTGAGCGGGAAAAAGTTGGTGTGGACCATGCACAACCGTATGACCCACGAACAAAAAACCGGCAAGATGAGCAGCATCCTGACCGATCGACTGCTGGCATGGTCGGACGCCATTATCATTCACAGCCAACTTTCCCGAGCGCTCATTTTGGCACAGTCCCCATCCCTTTCCCAGAAGATCCATTATATCCCCCATCCGGATTTTGTGGACTGCTACGGGCCGGTACCTTCCTCCAGTCCAAGCGATGACTCCGCGCTGAGGCTCCTGTTTGTGGGCGCTGTCAAACCGTACAAAAACATTGAGCTGCTGATCGAAACGGTGGGCGATATGAAAGATGTTTCCCTTATGATTGCCGGCAAGGCCAAGGACGAAGCTTATAAAGACAGCCTCACCCAGTTAGCGAAAAGGTTCCCCAACATCCACCTGAACCTCGCTTTTGTTCCGGACAGTCTCCTTCCCGAACTGCTCGCCAAATCCGATGTGGTGATATTGCCCTATGACCTGGCCAGCAGCCTGAATTCCGGCACGGTCATGCTGGCCTTCAGCTATCAAAAAACCGTGATTTGTCCGGAAATTGGCACGTTGGTTGATATGGAGGAGGCGCGGGAAAATTTCTTTGGCTACCGCTATGAGGACCCTGCCGGGCACCGGAAGGTGATCCGACAGGCCATCGATCAGGCCATGGCCTTGAAAAAAAGGGACCCGAAAGCCCTTGAGGCCATGGGCAAGGCCATGCAGGCCCATGTGCTCAGCCGGCAGCCCAAGGCCCGTGTAGGGAATAAACTCAAACAACTTTACCATAAACTGGTTTCATCGTAAGGAAAACCTGCTTTTATCCGATTATTTTGGTAAATTCTCACGTAAACGCAGCCCTTCCCCGGCGGGCAATGACATGCAAGACCAACGACCATGAAAATACTCTATATCAATTCACTTTATGCCCCTGACATCCGTGGTGGAGCCGAACTTTCGCTCAAGCTCATGGTGGAAGGCATGCAATCCAGAGGGTTTGATGTGGCGGTATTGGCCCTGATGCCCGAGGGGGAGCTTCATTCCTCCACGGTGGATGGTGTGAAGGTCTACCGTGCAGGCCTCAAAAACCGGTATTGGCCCTATGACACCGGCCAGCCCCCTGCGTACCAACGGTTGCTTTGGCATGTAAAGGACCGTGAAAACCGGGACATGATGCCCTACTTGCGTGAGGTGGTGGCGCGGGAACGGCCCGATGTGGTTTCCTGCCACAATTTGGCCGGTTGGTCCGTCGCGGTCTGGGACGAGCTCCGTACCCTGGGGATTCCCATGGTCCAGGTGCTGCATGACCTTTACCTTTTATGTCCCAACAGCAATATGTACAAGAACGACACGGCCTGCAAAGGCATCTGTATGGAATGCAAGCTGCTGCGGCTCCATCACCAAGGCAAGTCCGCGCAGGTCAACGCGGTCGTGGGCATCAGCCAAAGCATATTGCAGCGCTTTGAGGCAGAAGGCTACTTTCCTCATGCCCACAAACAGGTCATCCATAACACCCGGCAAATCCCCGACCCTGGCCCTCCGCGGACCAGAACGGCACAGGCTCCTTTGCGTGTCGGGTATTTGGGCACCCTCTCCAGGATCAAAGGCATCGAATGGCTGATCGAAACGGTCAAGCAGGTGGACTTCCCGATACACCTTCACATTGCCGGAAAGGGCAAGGAAAGCTATGAAACACACCTTCGCTCCATCAGCGAGGAACATGCTAATATTGAGTTTATGGGCTATGCACAACCTGCTGAGCTCTTCTCCAACATTGATGTATTGGCGGTCCCCTCCTTGTGGGAAGAGCCGCTGGGCATGGTGGCCATCGAGGCCCTTGCCCACCATATCCCGGTGGTGGCCAATGCCGCCGGAGGGCTCAAGGAAACGGTCCAAGAGGGCATAAACGGATTCTTTTGCCATGGTGATGAGCCGGCTTCCCTTGCGGCAGCGCTAAAGACCCTGTACGAAAACCCTGAGGACTATCAACGGCTCAGCGCACAGGCCCGCGGTTCGGTCGCGGCGATTTTGGACCGGGACAGGATGCTGGATGCCTACCAGGATATTCTGGAAACAACGTTAAACGACCTTACGACAAACCCCATCTGATCCATGGCCACCGCCCTGCAGCAACAAAACAGTACTTTGCCCCTTCCCGTGCTGGAGTGGAAGGATATCCAACTCTCCGAGTTGGTGTTCTGCATCGCCTTGGCATCCACATGCCTGCCGGTAAAGATCTATCCGGCCCTCTTTTTGGTCTCTGCTGGATTTTCCTTTATTGAATCCGACAAAAAATATCTTGCCCCTTGGGTCATCGCCCTCGGAATATTTTCCCTTTATGCTGTGGGCAGTTTCTTTTTGGTTTACGAAGGCCAGGCCGCTTTGGTGACGGCCATCATCAAACTGGTGGTCAATTTCGCCTTTCTTTACTGCTCCTTCAACTGGCTTGCCCAGCGCAACAACCAAAACCTGCTCTATTTGGTGGACATCACCCTGCACGTGATCTTCGCATTGGTCCTGTTGCAGCTGTTGGTTTACCATGAGGCCCTTCATTTCCGGCTGGTCACGGGCAGCAGTTCTTCGGGGCAGGCCAGCATGCTTTATGATCCCCAACTCTTCTTCTGGGGGCTGGCCGATAAGAACATGCTGGGAGGCCGGATAGCCCTACTGGGTTTTCTGTATATCCTGATACCGGTGGTGCGTTACCGGAAGGTGGCCTTTTGGCGGATCGCCTTTATTTTCCTGGTTGCCTACCTGTCCCTTTCCAGGACCCCCGTGGTGGCCCTTTTGATCGGCTGTGGCTACCTGTTGTGGACGGTCCTTTCCAAGAAATACCGGATCGTCATGGTCGTGGCTTTGGCAGCACTTGTCCCCATCATCCTCCAAAAGGTGGTCCGCGTGGATCAGCTGACCGCCTCCAACGACGGCATGGGCGTACGCCTGGTCTATTGGCAGGCCTTTTTTGCCCATATCACCGACATTCCCCTTTGGGGCAAGGGCTTTATGACCGCTCCGGCCTTCCTGAACGAATACGCCCAATTTTACCATGGGGAGCCGCACATCCACAACACCTTCATGTCCTGTTATTTGGA
Organism: Echinicola vietnamensis DSM 17526; assembly: GCF_000325705.1. Taxonomy (NCBI): domain Bacteria; kingdom Pseudomonadati; phylum Bacteroidota; class Cytophagia; order Cytophagales; family Cyclobacteriaceae; genus Echinicola; species Echinicola vietnamensis. The sequence goes on from NC_019904.1 coordinate 5,078,927, forward strand.
GCTGGGCATCATCGGACTGGCATCCTTTGTGGTGTTTTTGGTCGGCTATTCGCGGTCTTGTTTTATCATAAACCCGCACCTTCACTTCTGGATAGCATGCTTTTTGCCGCTGCTTGCCATCATGTGCATCCTGTATTCGGGATACGATAATGATATCGCCATGTACCTTGTCCTGCTGGTTCCTCTGGGCACTTGCCGTGACAATGTTCCTTTTGGCGATGTAAAAATTGGGTTATGGAACAAAAAAGAAAAGTATTGATCGATGGCCGATGGGCCGGGGATACAGGAATCGGAAGGCTTTACCGGGAGGTCATGCAAGCAGCTCCACAAGGAGTGGATTGCCGCTATGTGCGCACCACTGTCCCGCTGGGAAGTATGTTTTCCCCGGTTGCCCTTGCCCGTGACATTGGCAGGTCAGATGGGGAAGTTTTCTACAGTCCTTCCTTTATGCCCCCGCTATATTCGAAGATGCCTTTTGTTTTTACCGTCCATGACCTGATGCACCTTTTTTACTATTCTCCCCTGCACCGGGTCTATTACCGTCAGGTCATTGCCCGGCTCGCCAAACGGGCCAAAAAGCTCATTACCGTTTCCCACTTCAGCAAAGCGCAATTGGTCACCATACTGGGTCTCCCCGAATCGCTGATTTCGGTGATTTATAACGGCGTGGACGACCATTTCCTGGCCAATGAGGAGGGCCATTCACTGGGCAGGCCCTATTTTCTGTACGTTGGCAACCGTCGGGAGAACAAAAACCTTCCCGCCATGCTGACGGCCTTTGCCCATGCCCGCATTCCCAAGGACTTTGTTTTTGCACTTAGCGGGAACCCCGATTCCCAGCTCCGGGCACTTATCGAAGGGCTGGGCATTGAAAAAAGGGTGCAGTTTTTGGGGTTCATTCCCGAGGAAGCGCTTCCGAAGGTCTATAGGGGAGCCTATGCCACGCTGTTTGTTTCCAAAATGGAAGGCTTCGGACTGCCCGTTCTGGAATCCATGGCCTCGGGCACCCCGGTCCTAACCTCCACGGAAAGCTCCCTTCCGGAGATCGCTGGTGGCGCGGCCCTGTTGGCACGGCCAGAGGATCACGCGGACATCCAGCACGGCATTGAGCGGCTGGTCAGCGACCATGGACTTTATGAGGATTTGGTCGAAAAGGGCCTCCGCCGGGCAAGGCAATTCCCGTGGGCCCGCACCGCCTCCCAGACCTGGGAACAGATCCTTTCCTGAAGTTTCGGACAAATCAAACCTATTGAAAAAAACACGAATACCGGAAGAAGATGGCAAAAGCAATAATGACCTATTACCTGTTGATCGGATGGCTCTTGGCCGTGGGAAGTCCTGCTGCACTTGCTTTGGACATGGACACACGGGACCTGGTGAAAACCTGGAACGTACGGGACCACCATGCCAAGGGCGATGGCCAGACCGATGATACCGAGGCCATTCAGGCGACCATCCGCATGGCCCATCCCGGGGACACCGTATGGATTCCGAAGGGCACCTACAAGGTAAGCACCTTGGGCTTACGCTCCGGGGTGCACATCAAGGCCGACGGCACCTTGAAGCAGCATTTGGACCGCACGGAGGAATTCACCAAAGAGCGCCAGAATTCCTCGGCGCCACTGTTTCGGGGCAAGGACATCTCGGACCTTTCCCTCTCGCTGAATGCCCAAGCGCTGCATGAGGCCATTTACCTGAGCGGCAGCCAACGGGTGACCATCTACCGTTCCCAGTTGCACGGGGACAGCACCAAGCTGCGCTCCTTTGCCGGAATATTGCTCTACAAATGCTCCGATATCACCATTGAAGGCACCACGGTGGCCGGATTCGGCACCGACCGCCGCCACACGGACCGTTACCAGCCCGGCACCGGCATCCGGATCCTGGAAAGCAAGGAGGTCACCATTCAAGCGGCCACCATCTCCCACAACGGGGAAAACGGCGTATTCATTCATGCCAGCCCCGATGTAAGGGTGCTGGGCTCTACCATCAGCCATAACGGCATGAGCGGCATCCAAGTGGCCTTTGGTACGAGCGGAGTGGAAAAAAACTACCGCTTTGAGAACAACATCCTGCATGGCAACGCCAGTGATGCCGTGGACATCAACAACCGGGGATCCCGCGAACCGTTGGCCATCCATGCGTCCATTCTCCACAACGACAGCAAGGACAATGGCTTTGTGAAAGGAAAACCGACCCCCGATGGCTCCGGGATTGCCACGCTGGTGAACGTTTCGCAAGTGACGGTCATTGCCAATAAGGCCATGGGAAACAACCGCCCTGCCGTGTACATGGAAGATTGTGGGGAGATTTTGGTCAAGGACAATGAGGCCGACAACCAAGTGGAATTGGTCGGGGCCCTGAATAGCCTGAGCCTGCTGTCCAATACCTTTTCCAACATCACCTTTATCAACAATGTACATGCCCGCTACATCTGCATGGAAAACAACCAGCTGACCACCCTTCACATGCCCAATGGCATCCGGATAGACTCCCTTTTGGTCAATGAGAACGAGCTGGGCAATGCCTCGCTCAACGTCAACCTGAAAGGAAGCGTCCAGCTGGTGGGCAACCGAATCGTCAACGAAGGCAAAAATCCTGCTTTGCTGCTGGTCCGGGCAGATGCGGTCCACCTTGCCAACAACCGTATCGTCAGCAACCGCGCACCTGCCCTGATCGTCCATGCCACGGCAGCTGATGTCCTTGTCGAAGAAAACACCATTCGCGCGGTAAACACCTGCATCATCGACCAAGGTGCGCAACACCTCCGGATCAAGGGCAACAAGCTCACGGCCATGGACGCCGGCAACCATTCCCTTACCTTCAGGAGCAAAAATCCTCAGGGCCTGTTGCTTGCCGGCAACGAACATACCGGCAGGGATGACCGTCCGGTGATCTACATGGAAGGCAAGGGCACCGCCCAAATGGATGCAGAAAAGATCATTCGGGGAACCGTTGAACTCGACGGGGTAAACGTCGCCACCAGTAACCTTTAACACTACCGTACATGAAGACCAACCTTTTTATTCCCACCTTGAATGCAGGCAAAAAATGGCATGAGACCCTGGAGCAGCTGGCCGAGCAGTCCCTTACTTTGCACCGCAAGGTGATCATCGACTCGGGATCTACTGACGGCACCTTGGATGACCCTTTGCTGGATGGTTTTGATGTAATATCGATTGACAAAAGGGACTTTGACCATGGGGGAACCCGCCAGATGGCAGTGGAAAAGTTTGGCGATGCGGACATTTTCATTTTCCTTACCCAAGATGCCATTCCTGCGGGGCCATATGCCCTTTCCGTGTTGGTGGCCGCCCTGGAAAACAACCCCAAACTTGGCATGGCCTATGGCCGTCAGCTGCCGCACCATGGGGCCACCACCCTTGAAGCCCACGCCAGGCTTTTTAATTACCCTAAAAAAAGTGAGGTCCGCAGCCTTGAAGACCGGCACCGCCACGGCATCAAGACGATATCCTGTTCCAACTCTTTTGCAGCTTACCGCAAAGAGGCTTTTTGTGAAGCGGGAGGATTTCCCACGGGCCTTATCTTGGGCGAGGATGCCTATTTGGCGGGCAAAATGCTGCTGAAGGGCTGGGAAATGGCCTATGTTGCCAATGCCCAGGTCCACCATTCCCATGACTACACGGTCAAAGAGGAATTCAAGCGCTATTTTGACATCGGGGTGTTCCATGCGGACAGCGCCTGGATCTTTGACCATTTTGGCCGCGCTGAAGGCCGGGGGATGCAATACCTGCGATCGGAAATCGCCCATGTTCTGGAGCATGATCCCAAGGCCCTTCCCAAATCCATTGCTTCCCTTTTCGCCAAATGGACCGGTTATAAAATAGGTCTGATGCACAAACGGTTGCCAACATCTTTTAACAAATTTTTATCCATGCACAAGCATTTTTGGCATTCCACACAGTGAGTAAGCCTTCCCCAGCAAACCCGCACAAAATCAGCTCTTAACACCATTTTAAGGCCCTTTCAGAGGTGATTTCCCCCTTGGCATATAAGTTGGCTTAAGTGAATCAGGTTTATTTTACTGATTTACTGACTAAACAACCAACAAGATGACTAACCATAATCAAGAAATACATTTTAACAGGGCGGTAACCACCACGGCTGCCATTCCTGATTTGTTTACCCTTTCGGACATGATCACGCGGGACCGCTTACAGAGCGGTATCCTGAACCTGCAGATGGACACCACTACCAAGGTCATCAAGCGGGTCTTTGACATCTTTTTTGCGGTCACGGTCCTGCTCCTTGGCGCTCCGGTATATTTGGCGCTCATGGCCATGACCAAGCTGACGTCCAAGGGACCTATCTTCTACAAACAGGAGCGGATCGGCGAAAATGGAAGGCCCTTTGAAATCTATAAATTCAGGAGCATGTATACGGATGCAGAAAAAAACGGCCCACAGCTCACGCGCGGCAATGATCCCCGTGTGACCCGATGGGGCAGTTTTATGCGCAAGACCCATTTGGATGAAATCCCCCAATTTTACAATGTGCTGAAAGGAGATATGTCCATTGTGGGCCCTCGTCCGGAAAGGGAGCATTTTATCAACCAGATCGTGAGCGTATCGCCGAGCTATAAAAAACTGCAGGGCATCAAGCCGGGCATTACCTCCATCGGGCAGGTTTACTATGGCTATGCCGAAACGGTACAGGAGATGGTCGAGCGGATGAAATACGACCTGCTTTACCTCACTGGTCCCAGTCTGAAGACCGATATGTTCATCATCTATCAAACCGTCAAGGTGATGGTCAACGGCAAGGGGCAATAACTGCAAAACCAACTAACCACTATACATAAACCACAGCCTGGCCGGGCCACCTTTCCCTAAAACGTCCCGTTTCTGCTACAATCCAACAATCGCTAATAACTGTTTGAAAAGGGATGAGGGAAAGGTGACCCGGTTTTATTTTTTCTGATAATAGAGAGTGGAATAAACGTTGGCCCATCCCATATTTCTGATCAATCGGAAAAGTTTGGGACTGGCAGTTGGCTCAAAGGTAAAGCCACGGATTAATAAAAATGCCACAACCTCCCAAAGGCCCCAAATGAATGCTATAATTTGGACTAAAAGGAATTTATCGCCCCCAGAAATATGGCTTGATCCGCTTTCAACCTGAAAGGAAGAAATTATGGCGTCTACACCCCAAGGCCATGCCTTGGGCTAAGTTGGATAAATGACTTTCAGCCTTCGGTTCCAGTATAGGTCTTTTTTTTGGGGGGAGGGCAAATATCTGCTTAAAGCCCCCTGTGGGACTGAAAAAATCCAAGGAGAACGCCTTTTGGAAGGCTCCTTCAATAGAGACCAACGAAAATCTCTATAAAATTCGGAATTTCCGTGCCATCAGCACCACCCCACACATTATCCTCGATTTTTCGGATTGATTAAAGGTTTTATGGGTATCGGTTAAGCGGTCCTTTTATAAAACCTGATGCCTACCCGGTCTATGTGTTCAATTAAGTCTTTTTCATCTATCCTATCATAAGCTACTATATCGAATTTGTACGGGAACATCAGATCTTCCAAGTCGATCGAGATATCCAGTATATCCATTAAGAGCAGTCCTTTTCCTTTTAGGGCAATGTCAATATCAGAACCGTTTTTATAGTTACCTTTTGCTCTTGAGCCAAATAAAACAGCACTACCTATTTTAGGGTGTCTTTTGAACACCGTATTTATGGCATTAACCTCAGCATCCGTCAAGCCGGTATCTTTATTCACCTTCAAATATTGCTCCTTGATTTCCAGACCTTTCTGCCTCAAGTTTTAAGTTAAGATCTTGAAGAAGTTTAACATATTCCGATTTTATCCCTATCACTATTTCTCGGGCCGTCTTATCATTATAGGTATGGCTAGTTAGGTTCCTGCTTTTTTGTATTCTGGCCCACCCTTTTCCATCGGCAATATAGCCATCCGAGAAGCACTGTTCAATTACAGGCTTTGGCCCAGTTATCCCCTGATAACCTTTATGCGCCAATAGGTCCTGTAGTGTTTTCCATCCCAATTCATAAGTGTATTCAAAAGCCTTGATCAACCCTTGTTCTTCCATTTCATTCAATGAACCATGGTTTACAAACTTTTCTAATTGCCCAAATGCTTTCTTAAAATTAGCAAAACCCTGACCCCACCTTGTGTCCTTGTGATCATTTTCCATAATGCTAAAATAGCGGGATTGTACGTTTAATGCTAAAGATACACCAGGAATATAACCTCCGTCATCAAATAACCATCAGACAACAATCACCATCCGTCATACTCCAACTCAAACCGGCTGAAGGTGCCTTTACCATCTCCTTCCACGAAAAGCCCCGGTTTTACGCCCCATTGCCAGAATTCCAGAAAGGCGCCGTTGAGCGGACTGTTTTCTGTTTTGGCAGGGGAAAGTGCCTTCCACTCCCCGCCTTTGGTTCGGTAGGCAAAACGCACCAAGTGCCCCTGTTCTACTTGCCCACGGAGGCTTACCGATTCGGTCTCCACGGCTACCGCCTCTCCCAGCGGGCTGTATTCTCCATTTCTTAATTCAAACACCTGCAAACGCCCCTCCTTCAGACCTATGCCCAGCATATTGGCATGGGTACCGTACAGCATCAGCCCTTTGAGGTGATCGCCCTCGTTGGGCAATTCCGCCACCACTTGATAGGCCGGCTTTTCAGGCACCACACAAAGTGCCGTGGCCCAGGCCTCTTGCTTCAGGCTGCCCGACAACTGCATCTGTCCATCGTCCACTCTTGTGGAGGGTTGGTTGCTGGCCAGGTCCCAGCGCCACCAACCCTCGAGCTGGTCCCCATCAAAGTTATCGTCAATGGAAAGTGGGGCCACACCACCGGTACTGTCCGCCATCAGGTCCACGGTCTTAAAGTAGGGCCAACCGGACTTTTCGTCCCAATAAAAAGGGCTGAGCAGTGCTGACCTGCCCATATAGGGAAATCCTTCGGTGGCATAGGCATGGTAGAGGTAATACCATTCGTCCTGTCCCGTGGATACTGGCGTACCATGTCCGGGGCATTTCCAATCGCCAAAATCGGTCAGGATGGGATTTCCGGTGTATTTTTCCCAAGGCCCTTCCATCTGCTTGGCCCTGGCCACGCCGACCTTGTAGTCACAGCCGCCCCCACAGCAGGCCGCTCCGGAATACAGCAGGTACAGGTACTCCCCCTGCTGCACGATGGATTGCCCTTCTATTCCGCCACGCTCCCAAGTGTCCGTCTCTGCGGTCACGACCGTAAAGGCATCCCCTTCCAGCTGGAGGCCATCGGCAGAAAGCTTTGCCCCCAGCAACTGGATAGGCCGCTCAGGATCAAGGCCATAAGCCTTCCAGGTAATGTACAACTGCCCATTTTGGTCAAAGACATAGGCATCGATGCTTTCCGAGCCCCATTCGATCAGCTCTCCATGGTCGGTAAAGCCCTTACCGATATCAGTGGTACTGGCCACGCCGATACAGGAAACGCCATCCTTCCGCCGCGCGGTATAATAGCAAAAGAACTTACCGTCCCGGTAAAACAGCTCGGGAGCCCAGAAGCTGCCCATGGTCCAATCCGGTGCCTCCATGAACACGTAGCTTTCAAATTGCCAGTTTTCCAGGTCGGTAGAGGAATAAATGGGATAGATCGGTGCCCAATCGTTGGAGGTACCACAGGCGTAATAGGTGCCGTCCACCCGAATTACCGAAGGGTCGGGAAATTCTCCCCGTATGATGGGATTTTGGATGGACACGGGTGGCTCAATGACTTCTTCAGTTGTTTTCCCTCCGCAGGCACACAGCCATACCAGGCATAAAAAGAGGACAGGTTTATTCATAGGTTTATCGATTTAGTAGGTAAATATAAAGATATCCTGCCAAACTGCAACATCGCCTGGGGTACCAACTAAAAAATCCTGAAATGAAAAGGTTCCCGTTGGTGGCCACCTGTTATCGGTTCTCCCGCTTAGGAATTTTCCGGCCCATGGACTCCTTGCTTTACAAGCAAAGAATATGCTTTGGGTCGAACCGGTAAGCTGGGCAATAAAGGTAAAGTGCTCCCACTGCGGACTGTAGTTGACAACCTTTTAATTCCTTACTGGCGCAGGGTAAAATTATTGTAACGCAAACAAACCTCATCACCAAAAGTGTACCTGTTTCCCTTGTTCGGCTCTTGGATAGCATAGTGAAGAGGGCCTAAAGCCCTCCCATGTCGGCAAATGAATAGTAACCCTCTGCGGTCAATATGATATGGTCCATTACCGGCAGATCCAACAGTTTTCCGGCCTTGGCCATCCTCTCGGTCAGCTGGGTATCCTGTTCGCTGGGCCGGAGGGTACCACTGGGGTGATTGTGGGCAAGGATCATGCATGAAGCAGACGCCTTCATGGCCGCTGCAAAGATCACTTTCAGGTCCACTACGGTACCGCAGGTTCCACCGGAAGAGGCGTTGACAATGCCCAGTACCCGGTTTGCCCTGTTGAGCAGGATTACCTTGAACTCTTCGATGAATTCCAGTTTGGATGCGTCCCAGTTTGCCCTGAGCACTTTGGCGGCACCTTGGGAGGAAACGACCTGTGGCTTGTCTGACATCTTGGAGTTGGGGCGGTAGCTTAGGGTAATTTCGGCTACGTGGCTGAGAACGGTGTTGTTGGTATCCATAACATTTCATGTTTAAGGTTGAAAATTAATTATGGAAGCCCTTCCGCTTACGGGCAAACAAGGCCAAGTGGCAACGGAATAAAGGAAGGTACGGTGGGAAGAGTGGTGTTTATGCCGTAAGCTCATGGCCGCCCTGCCGCCCGAAAGCTAACTTTGTGGAATGATTAATGGTCAAACCATACCCTACTTTATGAAGGTAAGAAAAACCAACCCGTGGTGGATGCCATTGCCTTATTGTACCATCCGGTCAATATACAATATAAACTAAAATGATTCCTTTGTTATAATCAGTACAATGCTGTCCTAAATAATTTTTGATTTACTCTTTGGTCTGTATTTGAAATCAAATTGGGGACATATTAAGGAGTTTGAGCAAACAGATCCCCCTGTACTATTTTCAGGGGTGGTTTTTCGGGTTCCGTAAATGGGCTATCAAGCCATTTTTGCAGTTCGATTTTCAGGAATATATTGAGCCGGATAAAGGCCATCAGATTGGACAGGTGCCAGCCGAATTTAGTTGTTGCCTTCATGACTTTGATCAGCAGGATGGTGATCAAAGCCGTCCATATCTGGATCATTACTGCATTTTTAGAGGTTCCGATAAAGGTTTTGATATGCAATAGCTGCTTGATGTCCCGAAAAAACACCTCAATCTCCCATCTTGATTTGTAGAGGTCCCCAATGGGCTGGGCCGCCCAGGCAAAGTTGTTGGTGATCAGTTCAATGGTCTGCCGGTTTTCCTCATCCCACACGGCCACTCTTCTGAACCTTCCCTTATACTTGGTTTTGGATTGTGGGTTGGTCAGTTCGATTTCTTCGTCCTTGAGCACATGTTGGGCGGTTGTTTCGGGAAGCTCCAGTTCTTCGACGGTACTGATGGCAAGGTTTCCCTTGTGCCTGATCACGAAGAACACCCCTTTGCTGGTCCCAGACGTTGAGTATGGGGAAGTCATTGTAATACCGGTCGGCGACGATCACCGAGCCCTTTTCCAATGGAATGTCGTAAGCTTCTTTATTATCCCCTAAACTCCCCTCGGTAATGTTCACGTAAACAGGGAGTTTCCCGTCATATTCCAGTAGGGTGTGCATCTTTACAGCTCCCTTTTTGGTACGAAAAGTAGCCCAGTCAAACACCGAAAGACAAAGGCTGATCACCGTGCCATCGAGCAGGTAAACGGAGACCTTGATCCTGAGTTTGGACCTCCTGACAGCTGCCTGCTGTCCCAAACTTCCCAGTAGGGAATAGTAAAGGTCCCTGAACAAGTCCGAATCCCTTCGTTTGTTCTGATAGCTGATACTTGATTTGGAGGGGGCTTTGGCAATACCAAGATGGTTAAGGTTCCCGGTAGCAGACCGGAGTCCGTTGGAAATGTCCCTTACCGAGGTGCTCTTGGCAAAATGGCAGAACAACATCGAGACAAGATGCGTCCAGCGGTCAAATCCCTTGCAGCCCTTACCGGTTTGCTTTTCCTTGGCCAATTTCTTGAAAATTGATCGGTCTATCTTTTTAATAATCTGTGAAAACTATGTAATATTAAACATGAGAGGTTCGTGTTTTTTGGTGCAAACCCAAAATAACTTTTTTGGGCAAAAAACAGAACCTCTCATTTTTTATTTAGGACACTATTGATAAAATGTCTAAAAAATCTTGAAAAGGGTCGATTTTATATTTGCCCGGAAATACAGGAGATCCTTGCTTCCTATGAAAGGATAAAAAAAATACCATTGGCCCCAAGGGAACTTGAAATATTACAGCTGTTTACCCAGGGTTTTTCAATCGACAGGACAGCAGAGTTGGTTCATCTAAGCCGGCACACCATTGTTTCTCACAGAAGGAAAATGATGAAAAAGACAGGGAGCAAGACCATCCTGGAACTGCTCGCATTCTCGCAAAAGCATGGGTTGATCTGACCATAAAAACTCGAAACCCAACTATACGGTCCCTTAAAATGAATACCAAAGAAGACAGGCTGATGTCTTTCTGGTTGCAATTTCAAAAAGGATCATATCAACTTGTCTTTCTATATCCCTGCCACACCATGATTACTGATTTCAACAAAAAAGAATTTGTCCATATCCAATATTTAGGAGAAACACCTTCAAGACCTGGTAACATATCCCCAATTATCCAGGTAGGGTATTTGGTATTGTACAATCATGTTGATATCGAATCACGATTTGTGATAGAGGATACGCATGAAAGGATTTTCCATCAATTCCAATTAAATGATGTCCATCATAAAAGCATCGATGAACTTTTCCGGATTCTAATTGACTCCTGACCACTTGATAGATGAATTGATGGGATTATACCGGCCAAACCTATTTTTCTCAATATTTGGGCACGCCAATCCTATTACCAAACTATTTTTGGGAGCCGCTCGAAATTATTTCAGCCCCCCTTTTTACCATTCTGAATTCGATGTCGTTTTGCCTACCTTTCACCTTCCATATTGTTCATTGGGTGGACATGCCCATTCAACCTAAAAGTAAGTTGCATGATTACTTGATATTACCTCAAATGATACCATTCCAAAAAATCCCCCATTATAAAAGGCTTGTTTCCATTATAACAAAGTATTTATAAGTTAAGATCTGTTGTATGGACGGGTTTATTTTTAAACTTCTCCCCTGGGGGCATCATGGAGGTATGCTGCATGGAAAAATATTGACCGTTAAGGAATTGAAATAGGTACTGGCTAGTTTTTTATAAGCCTGGATAAATCTAATCATGAAAGGCCGGTAGCTCAAACAGCTTCAAAGTATTGAAAGATGTGCACGGTCCTGTATCGGGACATAATGGCCAAGACCTATCCTGCCGAAAATAGAGTTCGCCATAAGTTAATTATTATTAAGCAATGAAAGGAAAGAAGTGGACGTGAAAAGTTACCTTAATGGTAGCCTCTCCCCTAATTGCTTCATGCTTTGGTCTACCTCGGTGCTCCAGCAGGGCAGAAGACCGGTGGAGCAAATCCTGAAAACCTACCGTAACCCCACTCCCTTTCAACGGCCATCAATTGAACCATTCCGCTAATATCACGGAATGGAAAAACCTTTGGGCCTTTCGCTGGAAATAAGATTTTCCAGGAAGGCACTGGTCAAAGAAGGCAAGGAATTTCCGTCCTTAGAAGAATCGGTCCTCCATTTCAATTGCTCCGCACCAAAGGTCTGACATATCTGCACGAGGCCGTACATACACAGTAATAACCGTACCGTTTACGTTTTATGTCATTTTATCGTCAACAAAGCCTTTTTGTCGGGCAAACGTAGGAATCGCTTCCTTAACATCTATCAGCCATTTACTATGGATGGCCCTTTGGTGGGCCATTGAACCTTTGCGGCTTGGCACGAATGCAAAAAAATCACCACTATACGGGATTCATGGCACCTCCCATACTTTCCTAATTCTTGTAAAATGTTTCGGACAGGTATTTTTCTACGGCCTGGACTTCTTGGTTGATCTGGTGTACAATAGCATCGAGATTGCCTGCGGCAATGGATAAATTCGACAGTATTTCCCTGTCCACTGGACACCCAGCCTGCAACAGACTGGTCAACAGCATTATATTGCTGAGTGGGGCCCTTACAAGATGGGATTGTTTCCAGGCTATTTCCCGGAGTTTCCTGTTCTGTTCAGCAATGATGTCCATATGTTTTCTGGTTTCCGAAACATCTTCTATGGCACCCACCGCGCGTGTAGGCCTTCCTTCTTTGTCACGGATGATATAACACCTGTCCTTCACGTAAAGGAGCTCGCCTTTCTTGTTCCTGACTCTGTACTCCATTTGCCAATAATGCTTATCCCTGTTTCCACATACCAACATATAACTTTTCCAGACTGCATCGCCTGCAACGACATTCGTCAGCCAAGAATTGTTTATTGAAAACCTTTCCTTTTCCCTGTACGCTACCAAATGGGTCAAGGCCCCGCTCCGGAGGATTGATCCTGATTCATGGTCAATGTCCCATATCATTTCCCGGGTAGCTTTCATGGCCAGGCTAAAACGCTCATTGTTAAGCTTTATCTTATCCTCCGATTCCCTTTGTTCGGTAATGTCCTGCACCACTCCCTCTATCATCGTCGGGTTTCCCTCATCGTCCAACACCAGGTTTACTGTCTGGGCAACCCAGCGGGTAGTTCCGCATCCCTTAAGGATACGGTGGACAAATTTAACCGGACCTGAATTTTTCAACCTATCCAACGGAACGTTTTCCATCAAATGTCGGTCGTGTGGATGGAACCTCTCCAAGACCTTTTCATAGGTGGGCTCAAACTCCCTGGGGTCCACTCCAAAAATCCGATAGGTCTGTTCCGACCATTCCGAATTCGTTTCATCCCAATTCCTGCTCCAATACCCCAGTTTTGCAATGCGCTGGGCACTATCCAACCTGCGATAGGCATTTTTGAGTTTGTATTGGGCCTTTTTGCTTTCGGATATATCTTGGCCCATGCAATAGAAAACCTGCTCTCCTTTGCTGAAGTTTTTTTTCCACGCCACCCATTTTTGATCCCCGGCACGGTTTTTCATGGCCACTACCAAAAAGTCGGACCTGTCCAAGGGATCAAGGAAGGAAAGTAACCTTTCCGAATCTTCCCCCACTGCAAAACTGTCAAGTCCCTTTCCCACGACATCCCTCCTTTCCTTTCCCAGGACCCTAGCGAAGGCCGCGTTGCAACGAATGACTTTACCGTCTGGATCAACTATGGCCAAAAGGTTGCTGGAAATCCCCATAAACTGGAGCAACTCTGCTTCCATGAGCTTGTTCTTGACCGTTGCCCCAACTTGCAGGCCAATCTCCTGTAAGTACTTTTCGTGATGATGGAAAGCGTGGGCCGTGCCAGAGGTAAACACGAGGAAAACCCCTATTACCTCCGTGCCATGAACAATGGGAATGCCCATTCCGGAATCGAGCCCAGCTTCACGTGCATCTCCGGATCTCAAAAACAACGGGTTGTTGGCCAGTCCTTCCCAAATCTGGACCGAAGAGAATTTCCAAACGTGCCCTGGAAGGCCTTCTCCCTTTCTAACCTGGTTCAAGGTACCTTTCTTTGCATTGAAAGGTTGTGTCCTAGATTTCCTACGGGCGGTTGTATTAAGGTACAACCTACTGCCGTCCTTGGACCTGAGCCATACCTCCCCCAATTCGCCCCCGGTATGGATCAACAGTTCCACAAGCCCCCTTTTCATGGAGGCATCCAACTTCCCCGGTTGTCCCATGGCATAGGATACCCTGAACATTAGGTCTTTCATTTCTTCATGATGTATGGCCCTGGAGATATCCCGAAGGCTTCCCACGATCCTCAAAACCTTTCCTTTTTGATCCCGGATTGCACTGCAAAAATCCAGCACGTGGGCATAACTTCCATCGGCCCGACGGAAACGATAGGATAACGAGAGGTTCTCCTTGTATGGAGAACTGATAAATCCATCCACCAACCATAGGACCTTCTCCCTGTCTGCGGGATGGATCCTGTCCTTCCAAAACCCGTATGGGTATTGGGTACGGTAGGGATCATCATCACCAAAAAGACTCTCAAGGGCGCGGCCCATCCTGGTAACCATCCCCGTTTTCATGTCCATATCATAAATATGGTCCTTCGAGGCCAATGCTGCCAACCGATAGCGCTCGTTGATCATTTTTGCATTTTCCTGTTCGACCTTCAGTTCGGTAATTTCCACCATGTTTAGGACGGTGCCTCCAACTCCGGCAACTCCGTGCATATCAGACAGGTTCATTTCAAGCCACCGTGGCCTGTCTTCCTGCTCGAATGCCCTGAAAGCCTTCAGTTTCACCCGGCCCTTTTTTCTCACCTTTTTAAGCTTCTCCGAAACCATTTCCCTATGGGATTTATGGACATGCTCCAGGAAAAAGGTCCCGATGAATTCCCCCGGATTTTGCCCAAGGAGGTTGGCACAGGAAGGACTGAAATAATCTATTCTTCCTTCACTGTTGAGGATGGCGATCAGTTCGCTGCTTCTTTCCACCAGGGCCTTGAACTTCCTTTCGTGTAAGTGCCATACGCCAAGGGACCGGAATTTTTCCACCAAACCTGACAGTGAACTACCGATGTTGGAAAGCAACAGGTCTAGTAACTTTCCATATGGGTGCCTTTTCCCCAATAAAACCAGATAACCTGAACGGTTTCCTTCGGATAATATGGGAACAACCATCATCAGACCGTCCATGGTAACTTCGGGAAGGACCTGGTCGAGCTCTTTCCTGTATGGATGTCCCGGTCCATAAGCGCCTGGTCCGACACAATGCTCCAACTTGAAGGGGGCTGTCCCTAATCCTGGGGACAGGGCCCTGGTAGGAAAATCATAAGTCTTTACCGTCCATGTTGGGCCGGTGCCAACCGCCTCATCCGAAACCTCGAGAAAGTATCCTTTTTCTAGCCCCCATGGCTCCCATAACATCGAAAATACGGATGTGACCGCCTCATCGGCACATGATGCCTTTATCAATTGCCTGTTAATCCCTTCCAGAAATTCTAGACCTTCCCTTTGCCCGGTCACCCTTTCCCCAAGGCCTTCATGATGGGTGATATCCACGGCGATCACCAATTCGGCATCCTTTCCCTTGAACCTAATTTTGCTTCCCTTTGCCTTGACCTTCCTCAGTCTCCCGCCCTTTTCCAGGTGCAGGTCCACACGAACTGTTCTGTCACCGGCTTCGGGGCCTTGTTTTTTTTCCCTGGTGTGCATCATCGCCGCTCCACTGGAGGGGAAGATCTCGGCTATGGTCATCTCCATGAATTCTTCTTTGGTATAGCCATATTGCACAACGGCTTCCATGTTCACGGCCAAAAAACGAAGGGTGGAAGGGTCATATACCCACATGGGAATTGGGGACACTTCAAAAATGTCATCATCCATTGTTTTTTGTTCCATAGTTGTATTGCGGGATTGTGGAACCGGTATTATTCCGGGTCCGGATTAGCTCAGTTAGCGGAAGGAGAACCTACCAGTTGGACCAACCTTTTTTCAAAGGCCATTGCAGAGGACATTTTTTTAAGGTAATGGACTTTTGGCCAATTGTCAAGGCCATGCATATAGTATCCCAAATCATCGGGATATCCAAGCACGAGAACTGGTATACCAAAGGAACATAAATACCTGATCAAGGCCATGTCCCCTGAAGTGTGGCATCCGTTGGATACATCAAATACTACCAACTTCACAGAGTCCCAACAGACTTCCTGGACATCAGTTCCCATATCGACCGCTTCGGCCTGATATCCGAAAAGACCAAGGATCTCGCAAATATTATCTACAAATTTCGGGTTCCTTCCCGTTACCTTAATTTTAACCATATCTCCCCTTCCTTTAATTTTCCTCAAACGTGGCACCCATTTTCTTTGTCCTTGTCATCTCCAGTAATTAACCCACAGGGGATGCAATTTCCATTTGGGCACAAAAATCCATTCGCCCGATGGCTACAGGACTTGGTCGGTTCCATCACCTCACAATTTGTAACGAAAGCAGGAAGGCACTTTTGCTCATGCCAAGCGCCTACATAATCCATTGTATTGTTGTCTACTTTGCTCCGTAAGGATTGTACCAGAACAATTTTGTGGTCATTTGCTCGTGATCCATAAAATTACATTTGGGGACCTATCCTGTCAAGCTTGTTATCTCCCCCGTTCTTGGTCCAGGCGGCCAAATACTACGTTATAGAATGGCCGTTGCATAGGGCTTTTATATAATAAAAGATATTTTTAAAATAATTTTTCAAACCCATTATTAACAAAATATACTTTTTTTAACCACAATTCAATATATACAAAAAACAAAATAAACCAAACATACAGCGTTATTTATTGTTCATAAACACCGTAAAAAACTCAGTTCAAACAAATATAATTTGGCACCCCTCCTGTTAAAACATCCGGCAACTCGTTCCGGATGCAAACGATATGTTTTCCATTACCGGAATCCACTAGTGGACCGTGCTTACTAACCAACCATGACCCCTGTTTTTTTTGGTCAATGGCCAGGCGTATGACAGCTTTCAAATCCATGAATACAAGTGGGCACCCGGGTAACTCATTATGGCAAGTACAAATGTTATTTAATGGATCCCGGAACTGAGTAATGGGATCGGGTATAGCTGATCGAATATGGATCCGGAAAAGGTTTATGACGTTCCCTCAGGACATGGCATTCCACAACCAGTAGGTCTCCGGACGGCTGTTCTAAGGGAATGTAGGTTAGGACCACTTTAGAAATTCCAGTTCAACCTTAAATCCTTCCTTGGTTTTCCTTACAGCCATTTGCAGGCCTACTGCTCTTTATCTGCGATAGTTTTCCTACCTGACCTTGAACAACCGGTATTGGGACCCTTCCCTCCCTCATTTTAGCCCTATACTGTTTTGTGCATTTGGACGGCATCATAGTACTTCAATCCCCTCCTGTCTTTCCCAATCTATCAGTAGGTCATGTGAAATAATTTGTCTGGTAGGTGAATAGCCCCCTTGCCTCCTCCACACCATCAACCCTGACGATTTCTCGCAATGGGTTCATTAAATTGAATGGCTTCCTTCAGCAAAACCATATTAATGGGGGGATAGGTTTTGTAATTTAGCGTTTCGAGCCACCCCTGTTTGCTCAAGTGGTTTCATTATGATCTTGCCCATGACCATAAACGGCCAGTATTTTCACAACGGAATAATGGTCCACGCCGGATTTTCTCTGCGATCCGTTGGGCCATGGGATTGGTAGAGACCGCTCGGTACAGCAATTATATGCTACTTCGCCACCATGGTGTGATGACGCTCCATCCATTAAATTGCACTTACCCAAACCTTCCGGCACCTTTTCTGTCGGGCCTTTCTGATCAGAACAAACTTCCCTGACCTCCTATTCTGCAGAGGTTGGTGAGGTAAAGAAGGTACCCCCTCAAAGCGGCACAACGGTTATAATATAGATTGGTCCATCCAAACATTCCTTAATCACTTTAAGGACCCCGACCATGATTGGCCTGGTAAAACATGGTTCCGGATGGACACTTTTTCACACAGTGATCCCATGATCAACCCTGTGTACAAACGGTGGAAGGGCTGTCGGGTCCATTGAACCGATTGTACCAAACGCCTCCCTTGCTCAATCCAGGAAAGAGGCCTTTATTCCAAGAAGGATTTCTCCAGTCAGGGGTTTGTTAAGAAAGTCGATGACCAGCCTATCTTCCCGAGTGCGGGCAATATCTCCCGGATCCAGGGATGAGGAAACAATATATACGCTCAATCCTTCGGTAAGGCCCCTTTGACGCAGATCCTGCAATAGCTCCCAACCGTTCTTTTGCGGCATCCTGATATCGACAAACAGTACAAACCGTATTCCTTGTTTATCTGCAATGTAGTGGACACATTGCTCTGCAGATGTGAACACCTCCAACCTTATGGAAGGCCAATACTTTCGGATCATTTTTTGGTGGACAAGGTTTATAAGATCGTCATCATCTACCAATAAAATCTCATAATTCTGCATTCATCTTTAGTGTAAACTTTAAAAAAGTCATTTAATCGCTCCATCTTACCCTTCACGAGCTCCAACCACCGCGGTACCTTCCAAAACATTTTCAGAAAAAAGTCGGTGGTTCTCAATATATCCAACATAAACACACTTTTTGGAAGATAAAATATAAAACGTGTTTCTGAAGGTTGGGCTTCCATTATGGACCAAACAGGACATTACCCTCCACAAATTAACGGTCAATCATGACAAAAGGTAATTATTATATTTTTATCCACCACCATAGAACATTACATTTTTAACCAAAGGACCTGTTGTTTATACTACAAATATTCAATAAAAACCTTTTAGTGTATTTAAAGCACGCTATTTTGATTTTATTAAAAATTTGGCTTGATTTTCGTTAGGACATACATATAGTAGATATTTAAATCATTAAGAAGGCCATGAACCGCCTTTTCGGCATTCTTATCAGTTCAGCAGGGATTTCACTAATAACCAACTAATTTCAAAATGTTCGCGCTCATAACCAGGACCCAGGAATTCAGGAAACTGCCCAGTGGAATAATTTACAGTAGGGTCCTTCCTGACAGTTGTTTTACCGTTGAGGATGCCAAGGAAAACATCAGTACCGTTTCAACCCTGTCAGGGGGCGGTCCAGCCCTCTTGATGGTCGATATCAGCATGATCAAGGAGGTAACCAGCGAATGCCGCGACCTTTTTTGCCATCCCGACACCGGCAAGTTCCAACAAGCGGTAGGCATTATTGCCACTACGACAAGGGCCAACCTTATTGCAAGTTTCTTTTTGGGATTCAACAGGCCAAAATTCCCACTGGGTGTATTTCATGAAGAGTCCAGCGCATTGGCATGGTTGAGGGCCATTAAAAACGAACACCATGGCACTTGACCTCATGTCACCTCGCTCAATGCCCGAACTTATGAAAACGGATACTGAAGTTGATATAACCGGGGCAAACTTCCCAAATAGCTTGCCCTAACAAAGATCATGAGCGACATTCCCAAGGACCTTGCCACAGGATACCCTAATTGAAAACCACAAAGTCCAGGTGCGTCCAAATTGTAGTTTCGGTTCCCGGGAACACCGTATCGAAAACCCTGTGATACCTATGACCATATGGTTTACCATGTCCATTGCCCTCCCCCGGTCCCCCAACCTGATCAATAATGACTTCAAGTCCAATGATTCAAGGAACGGCCTGGGTGCAACATGTTGGTCTGAAGCGTAGAACGGATTGTCGATTTTTTGGTCCCTTTCCATAAAATCGGCAACTATAATCACAAAAAGATCCTGAACAGTATCTTCAACCATTTCTTCCCTCTGAAACCGGAAAACCAGCCGACCGGAAATGGTCAAGGTCCGGCCAAGATTAATAAGTTCATTCAATGAAATACAGGGGGTACACTCCATGTCCTGAACCGATACTTCATATTTTCACCATAATAAATCCCCTCTCGCCAAAATCTGTCAGCTAATCGGTCATAATACCACCATATTCCACTTTTTCCATTAATAAAACACTGCAGATCCTCAATCTTGATCCGTCCACGGGTCCATCATCAGCGTACCCCACAACATGTTATGCAGTTTTATAGGAAATGTCCCTCCATGGTACGCCATGAACCAACATAATGTAATGGCAAGGGAGCATGTCTCCACGAATTCGAACCAGGCACTTTTTGCAAGGTGGCCCTCTCTTTACCTTTGCCGGAAATATTCCTTTCGGATCAGCGGATATTCTTCACCTTCTTGCAAGTATAATTTCCAATCACCCCTTTTTCTGTCCCAAGCTCGGTGATCTCCATTCCCGACCGTTCCAACATTTCCTCCATGATCCAATCGAATGTTGAATATTCCTCTTTAAAATGAATAACGGCATCCTCTTCCAAAAAGTCACCTCCATGTTTGTATTGTGCAGCGATGAAAGCACCTATGTTGAAAACCGGGTTGTTGTCCTGGATGACAATATCCCTGATAAACAACGTCCCCCCACTTTTAACATATCGTTCAACCTACCAAGGGCAATTCTTTTCCAGAAATCGGGCAGGTGGTGCAAAGAATAAATGGATGTGACCACATCTATTGATCCTGGCTTGGACTGGAAGTTCAAAAAACCGGCGTGGACAAATTCGATATTGGCCACCCCTCTTCCCTGGCCCTTTTTCTTGAATATTCCAACATTTCGCAGGAAATATCAACGGCATATACTTGCCTGCACCTTTTTGCCGCCTCAATGGCGAGCTTCCCGGTTCCGGATCCAAAATCGACCAAGGTATCCTTGGCCGAGAGCTCCAATGCTTCCAAAATGTCAATGCTCTCTTTCAAGAGGTCCCTGAACAATGCATGGGTCTGCTCATATTGTTCAACTTCTTCCCTCTTGGAATAATCCCTGCCTATTTGTTTAAATTCATCATATTGCCATTTCATCGTATTTCAGCTTTTTTCCTGTTGTTAAGATACGTTGAGCAAAATGCAATATAGTGAATTTTGTAATGAAAGCACCCGCACATCTTCCCAAGGCCAGTTTCAAAGGCTGCACGGGAAAGGCAACAGTGATCCCCCTACCGCTAACAGGTGGACTTTCCGAAGCCGGCCCCCAACACAGCCCATCAATGTTCAAGGATCAACCTATCTACAATGACCCTGGGGTGATTTCACCGGTACAGGGATTGGACCATTTGGACAAGAACGACCAACCGATGCACCACTGGCCAACTCCTGGTATGAAGGCTGTCATTCCATAAGCTTGCAGGATATTGGCCATGCTTGAAATGTTGAAGCTGTATTCAGGAACAGCGCCGATTTTTAAACCTGATGTGGCCTACCAGAAATAAGGCTGATAACGTGCCCCGTATTGTTAAGGGTGTTAATTGTGGGGAACTTACCGAAAGTTATCCACTGTTCACGCCCCGACAACCACTTCGACCACCGGAAGGATATCCTGAAACCCGTACTACCAATGGCCAAAGCGCTGAACCTGTACAGGGATTTCCATAAAAGGGGCATGCCACCTCTAATGGTAAGGACCGGAACCGGCCCCTTCGGAAATCCGTTCATCTTTTCCTGTCCCCGTTTAGGACCATGGAGGTAACGTAATGCAAAAACAAACAAATTTCATCTTCAAGGACGCATTTAAAAACAATTTAAATGGTTAATTTTACAAAAAAAACTACACAACACCCATAAATAGGTCAAAAGACCTTAAAAAAACACAATCTACCTTTTGCATGAAAACGTATATCGATAACACTTTGCTGCGTTATCCTTACAAATAAAATCAAGAAATAAGAATATCCATTAAATTCATCTAATTTCCGCGTCGCAATACCATCGCCCAAATGCATTACATCAACAATATTTTTCTTGCCCTGTTCACCTATGTGTTTTCCCTCTTTTGTGGGGCCTTTATCCTGCACAGGCTTTCTCCGCCAAAGTTGTTCGGCCGGTACCGCAGGCGTTTTCTTTTTAACAGGGAAGGGTGTTATCGGAGACTAGGTATTTACCGCTTCGGTTTTTTAATGTCCCTTGGACCGTTCAGTTACCTGGACCATCATTTGCTCTATTCTCCGAATTACCACCGCCATTCTTTGGAGGATGCCATGTTCCGTCATTTCAAAAGGGAGGCAGAACACCTGCTGGCCTTTCTTTTGCTTATTGGCGTGGCTATTGGAGCATGTTTTTCTGGAATTACCTGGACGTACATTATCCTGCTCTGTGCCCTTAATTTACTTTTTAACCTATGTCCATTTCTTTACCACCAGTCCGTTCGCTTGCGGATGGTGGCTTTGATAGACCGTTATGATCCCCCTACCGGGGAAAGTTGATACCGCTTCCTTCAACCTTTGCCGGGTGACGTTTATCCAAGGAGGGTATCCCGTTTGCATTCCCTGCGCCCGATCCGGGCAAGGGAGGGGAATGGTGTACAATCATTTTCCTGCGCACACCCATTGGTAAGGTAAGCTTGTGGTATCAAACCACTTCCAGGGAAAATCCAAAAAAACAAGGAGATCTTTCCTGGTCTCCCTGTCCTAAAATTTACACCGCTAAACTAAGCCGACCCTTGGCTTGGGCCGGTTTATTTCATTTGGTACACCCTTACATAATCCACCAGGTATTCTTTTGGAAATTCGGACTTGGCAGGATCGCCACCATTGGAACCAATGGCCAGGTTCAATAGAATATAATGGGGCTGGTGAAAGGGGTTACTGCCATCAGGGTTCAATGTGGTGGCCAAATCTATTTCGTTGAGCAACTCCCCGTCCAGGGAAAGACGGATAGTTTCAGGTGTCCACTCCATTTTCCAGATGTGAAACTTTTCCGGCCAACTGGTGTCTTTTTTCAAAAATTCCGAAAAGGGCACCTTTGCTTCATCCCAAGCCGCTCTTTTTTGTTCGTGTGCCCAGGCGGCATTCGCCAAAATGGTCGGTTGCCCATCAACGCGGTAATACTCCATGATATCCACTTCCCCATTGGCTGGCCAGCCCTTTGATTCTCCTAGGGTCCATATGGCTGGCCACATGCCCAGGGCAGTATCCAGCTTGGCCTTTACTTCTACTATTCCATATTGAAAGGTCTTTTTTCCGGCCGTATTGATGCTGGCGGAAGTGTATTCGGAATGGGGCCTGTTTTTCTTCCAGTTCCTGCTGTTTTCTTCATAGTCAGGATTGGCCACCTGTTCCCTTTTTCCTTCAATCACCAGGAATCCTCCCTTAACGTTGGCATTGTCCCTTTGGTACCATTGCAGTTCCCGGTTCCGGACAAAGCCCTCCTCGTAAGACCAGAACCTGCTGTCAGGCTTTCCATCGATATCGAATTCATCTTGCCATACCAACTCATACCCTTGGTAAGGTGAGTCAGGGGTTTCTGTTGCATTGTTCGAGGTATTTCCGCTGCCACACCCGGTAAGGAGCCAGGAAGTACATATTGCTCCCAGCTGGATAAAAAACATTCTTCTCATTGGTCTAATAGGTTTATGATAGTAATTGTTCGTTTATTGATCGAAGAAATCCAAAGACCACTCCTCATGCCATTTCAGCTCTGGCTTCCCCTCGTTAAATTCAATGGGCAACCAGACATACCTGCCATCAATGGCATTTTGCGGTTCCCAACGATCGGCCATAAAGATAAAGGCATCTTCCTTGCCCTGGACAGGAAGGACATAGGTACTTTGGGAATCGAAGGTAATGGAGGCCCCTTCCCCTTTTGCGGGGTTCCCCAGGGACTTCCATGGCCCCATGATGTGATCTGCCACAAAGGAACGTGCCGCATTGGGATCCCAACCGGTACAGCCTGAGGTGACCATATAGTATTTCCCGTCCTTTTTGAAGAGTGCAGGTGCTTCGTTGTGGCCGGCCGGTTCCATCACTGCCCATTTCCCGGTAAATCCGAGGTAGTCATCGGTCAGCTCTGAAATGTGCAGGGTAAGGTTTTCTTCTGCGGAATGGATATGGTAGGCCTTTCCGTCATCATCGACAAAAAGTCCCATGTCCCTCGACATCTGCCCGGTACCGAAATCCCGTCTGATAAACAATCCCTCGGCCACTTCCTTTCTCCATGCAGGACTCCAAGCTTCCAGGTCCGCTTCGGTCACTTCTTTAGATTTCCAAGGTTCGGGAAAATTTACCGGCCAGGTACCGGCATTGGGCCGCAGTGACCTCAAGAAGGTATAGGGACCTTCCGGTCGGTCACTGACGGCCACCCCTGTACGTGCGGCATTATAGCCCTGACCTTTGAGTTCAAGATGGAACCACATCACAAATTTCCCAGTGGAAGCGTTATAGATGACCTTTGGCCTTTCAATGACGCTCCCTTTTTCAATGTCCGAACCGCTTCCTTCGGCTGCGACCGGCAGGGCTACCCCCTCATTGGTCCAGTTGTATAGGTCTTGGGATGAATAGCACCTCACCCCCACATTGGCCCTGTTTCCGCCCCTGCCGGCGGTCTTATGTTCTCCAAACCAATAGTAGGTTCCGTTATGGAAAAGCATTCCGCCACCATGGGCATTGATATGTGTTCCTTCCGTATCCTCCCATATCTTTCCAGGAGAAAAGCGCTGCTGTTTTGCGTGTTGACCTAACGCTGTGATACTGATCAAACAGGCCATGGCCAGTATAGTAGTCCTTATCATTATCTTTATTGTTTCAAGGTTATTTTGGTTACCATCCCGGTGTCTGGGATAGGCTTCCTTTCGATTTGTTTATTTCGTCCGCCTGGATGGGATAGAGGTTCATTTGAGGGGCAAAGAAACGGTCATCCACCTCCACGTATTCCAAAGAGAACTCGTTCTCGGAGATTTTCTCCACCTGTACTCCTCGTACAGCACTGTTGAAGAGGTCCATTCCGGTCATCCACCTTCTCACGTCCCAATACCGATGCTCCTCAAATGCCAGTTCCACCCGCCGTTCGTTCCTGACCATGGTGCGGAACGCTTCCTTGCCGTCGGCAGTTACAGGGGGCATCCCTACGCCGGGCCGTGCCCTTAACGCGTTCAGTGCCTCTCTTGCTGACCAGGGCATCATTTCAGAAGTTCCATCAGGACCATGTACCTCGTTCATGGCTTCGGCATAGTTCAACAATATCTCTCCATACCTGAAATAAATCCAGGCGTGGACACTGGTCCTGTTCTGCAGAAGGTCGAGGTTTTCATCCACATATTTCTTCTGGTAATATCCCGTTTTGGTAGCCCTGGCCCTTCCCGGACCATCCAATCCCCCTCGCCAAATTTCCAATGGTCGGCCCTTATAGCTTGCTCCATGTGTCAGGATGGACATCTTCAAGCGGGGATCCCTATTTTGATAAGGGTGTTGGGGGTCGTAACGTTCATCTTCAGTGATGGAAAGGCCATTAATGGTCTGATAGGCATCCACCAGGTTTTGGGAGGGATTGGTGCCGCCCAAAGCCCCGGTAAACCCTACAGGATACATGCTCCGCTCCAGGGAATTTGAAGCCGCATATCGGCGGGATAGAATGATCTCTGTATTGTCACTGCTCCTGAACAGGTTGCCATAGTTATCAAACAACCCATACCTGCCACTGTTGATCACCTCATATGCCGCTCGGGCCGCACTTTGCCATTTGGAAGGATCATTTTCCGGATTGTGGAGCGGACTGGCTGCATAAAGTAGGATCCTTGTCTTAAGGGCCATGGCTGCCCCAGTGGTCGCCCTGCCCAACATCCTGTTTTCGTCATATCCTTCCCAAGTGTCCCTCATTCCTTCCATGGCCAGTTCCAGTTCGGACAGCATATGATCCACACACTCCCCATACGGACGGCGCTCATATCCGACCACGTCCTCTAGGTCCAACACCTCTTCAATAATGGGCACTTCACCGTACCTTTTGGTCAGCTCAAAATAAAAGAAAGCCTTTAGAAAATGTGCCTCTGCCCTTAACCATCCCAGGTCGTTTACCTGTGTCTGATAGGTCTGCTTGCCCTGTTCTGTAATGGTATCGCGCAGGATGGTATTTTCAAAGTCCACGGAATTTTCCAGAAACAGGTTGGCCTTTCTGATCCCATCATAGAGATTTCCCCATTGGTCATCTGGGTTGGAAAAGGCGCCCCAATTGCCATGTGCCAGTTGTTGTACTTGGCCATCCTGTCCGGAATGCAGGGCGTCATCGGTTGCCGAGGCCAATGTGCCCCCGCCAAAACGGTCAAAGCCCGCCGGAAGGTGGCTGTAAATGCCTATTCCAAAATTCCTTATAGTGGTATAGGAGGAAAACACCTGTTCCTCGGTGTAATTGGTATCCATTCTCCTGTCCAGCACATCTTCCACACATGCACAGGCAAGCAACAGTGCCAACAGCGGTATCATTTGTTTTATGTTCATCATCATTGCGGGTTTATCGGTTTAAAACTGGACACTCAATCCTAAATTAAATGACTTTAACGGTGGATATCCCCCATAACTTTCCGGATCTACCATTTCCATTTTGTCCCAGGTCAACATGTTTACCGCATTGGCAAACACCCTTACCCTGTCCACGCTGATTTTTTCCGTAAGGCTTTCGGGAAAGGTATAGCCCAGCTCCACATTCCTCAGGCGCAGGACATTTCCCGATTCCTGCCAAAAATCCGAAGGCCGGTAATTGTGTGGGTCGGAAAGTGTGGTCAACCTTGGATATGTGGCGGATCCGGCTGTTTCGGGCGTCCATCTCCCCAAGGCATTCACACCGATATTGGCGTCGTCCTGGAGGGCCCAGAAATAGGTCCCGTTAAGGGCCACATCCCTTCCTGCCAATCCGTAGAACAGGGCTTCCAGATCAAATCCCTTGTAGTTCATCCCCAGGGTAAAGGAATAGTTTACCTTGGGTTGCCAAGGGTTCCCAATGGACGTCTCATCGTTTTGGTCGACGGTTCCGTCACCGTTCAGGTCCCTATATTTTATATCGCCTGGCCTGGCCGGTGCAAAGGCCGACGACACCACCCCGTCCCGAAGACTGCCATCGGCGTTGAAATCATCCTCTTGGTAAAAGCCATCTGACAGCCAGCCAAAGGGTTGCCCTATGGGATGGCCTGTCCGCTGCATATAGGATTCGGGATAGGTCATTTCCTGCATATCCATAATCTTGTTTTTCGCATAGGATACACTACCGCCCAGGTAGTATCCGCCATTGTGGAAATCACCGTTATAAAGCAGATTGACCTCAAAGCCCCTATTATGCACGGTGCCAAAATTCAGGTAGGGAGCCGTTACGCCCAGGTAACCTGGGAAGATATTGGAACCATCAATGGGGATATTATTCCGCCTGTTGTAAAACAGGTCTAGGCTGACATCGAGTTTTTGGAACAATTGCCCATCCAGGCCAAAGTTGAACTTAAGGTCCTTTTCCCATCCGATATCGGGGTTTGCCAAGGGGCCCTCCACAATGGTGCCGATGGAATTGTTGTCGGCCCCGAGCCTGTAGTCCCCCGAATAGTAGAAATCCTGGGTATAGGCAAACCGGCTTCCGCCAAATTGGTCATTGCCGGCAAGGCCTACCGAGGCACGGGCTTTAAGAAATGTAAGCACATTGTTCCCTTTCAGGAAGTCCTCGTTGCTGGCCAGCCAAGCTGCCGACAGGGCCGGGAAGAACCCAAAGCGGCTCCCTTTTTCAAACCGCTCCGAACCGCTATAGGAAAAGGCCAGTTCGGTGAAATAGGTATCCTTTACACCATATGACAACCTTCCCATGAGGCGTTGCTGTGCGTAGGGCACATTGTTTCCTCCTACGAAGAGTACGTCCTGGTGGTACATGAGCATGGCCAAAAGGTCACTGCTGTCCCAATTTTTGCGATAGTCCAATCCCAACTGTACACTCAACCTGTTCCATTGGTCATTCCCGCTTTCGTCCACGGTAAAACCTGTGTCCAGCCCCCGCTGGATATAGCGGTAATCTTCTGTGCCCTCTCCGGGCAAAAGTTCGTAAAACGCCAGGTTTCTGGTCCGGTTGTAATTCCCGCGATGCCAATTGTTGATCCCCAGTGCCTGGGAAAACCGTAGGCCGGGAACAAAATCCCCCAAATCCTCGGAAAGCCTGAGGTTTGCCATGATGTTCCTGTCATGTGAGGAAGTATATCCCCTGCCCAGTACGGAAGCCACGGGATTGTCCGGGTAAATGGTGGTGCCCCCCCAGGAACCATCGGGATTCCTTACCGGAAATGCACCTGCCGGATAGCGGGCCATGTTTTCCCACAGGGCTGCCCCATTATAGTTCGGAAAATACCGGTCTTCTATCCTACCCCCAAAATCCAGGGATGCGGCCACTTTGGGAGAAAGGGCAACGTCGATATTTGACCGGAAATTCACCCGTTCAAAATGGGCATTGGAATTTTCCTTCCTGTCCCCATCGGTATTGGCGTACAGCCCCTGGTTCTGCAGGTAGCCCAACAGGATAAAATATCGGGCATTGTCGCTTCCACCGGAAAAGGTAAGGTTATAATCGCTTATGGGAGCACTTTGCTGCAGCACCTGATCGTACCAGTTGACATCCGGATAAAGGTAGGGATCCGTCCCGGTCCGGTGGCCTTCCAACTGTTCATCTGAATAACGCAATGGAAGGCCATCGTTTGAAAGGGCTTCGTTATAAAGGCTGGCATATTGGTAGGCATTGACAAAATCGGGCAACCTGGTGGGTTTTTGGAACCCGGTCCTAGCGGTAAAACGGATCTGTGTATCCCCTGCACTTCCTCTCTTGGTCGTCACCAGCAATACGCCGTTGGCTCCCCTCATACCGTACAGAGCTACTGCTGCGGCATCCTTGAGTACGGATACACTTTCGATTTCATAGGCGGAAAGCTGGTCAAACGAAGCCTCAAAACCATCTACCATGACCAGGGGAGTGGCATCGTTCATGGTCCCTAGGCCCCTGACCAATAGATTGGGCTCGTCATAGCCCGGTTCCCCCGAACCGTGCATGACCGTAAGGCCAGGGAGCCGGCCAAAGAGCGTATTGCTCAGGGTGGGCACAAAGGTTTTCTGCAAGGACTCACCGTTTATGGTTGCCATCGATCCCGTAACCCGGAGTGCCCGTTCGGTACCATAGGCAATATGGGTGTTCCTTCCATAGGAAGCGGGAATTGCGGTATTTTCCATTTTTACCGAATCCCGCTCCATTGCAATGCTTGGAGCCATGGATTGGGACATGGAAGGAAAAGAAATGGTAACGGATGCTGCCAACAGGCACCCCACTGCCATCATCCGTGTTCCCGGTTGTTTTATATAGCTGATTAATGAATTTTTCATAGATTTTGGTATTTCAGATTTAACGATTTCCTGGAAATGCCCTAGGTTGCATTTCCCTTACCAACCTGGATTTTGCTGTAGGTAACCTTTATCGATTTCGCTCTGCGGGATTGGGTACAGGTACATGCGGTCCTCCCATACCCGAGACTCAAATGGCTCCCTACGGTACACCAGGTTCCCGGCTTCCTGTTCATATAGGTTTAGTCCCCACATCTGGCCGCTCATGACTCCCTCCTGTCCTGCAATCCTCCATCTCCTCACGTCAAAAAACCGATGTTCCTCAAAGGCCAGTTCAATGGCCCTTTCCCGTTTGATTTCTTCCCTGAGCTTATCCTGGGTATTGTATCGTGGGTCTGCGGCATCTATGGCCGGGATACCTGCCCTTTCCTTGATGGCATTCAGCGCTTCGATGGCCATCGGATCCAGGGGACTGGCTTCGTTTAGGGCCTCGGCATAATTCAGGTAAAACTCTGCCAGACGGAAGACCATCCAATGGAACTGGCCACCGCCCCAGTTGCCCCTTCCCAAGTACTTTTTCATGTAGCCTACTCCATTGACCGGGGCACCGTCCGACCAGGTACCGTCCGTACGCTTAAAAAATTCCCTCGTCCCGATCTCATCGTTCCATTTTGAACCTGAATAGAATACAGAATACTGGAAGCGAGGCTCCATGGCCTGCATTTTGGAGGTAAACTCGGCATAGGTGCCCTGGTCTTCCCATACCTGGTCCTCCCCTGAAAGGGTATGGTATTGGTTGGCGTGGTTCAGGGTCACTCCGTGTCCATACCATCCCCCGTAGATCCCGCGGGGCATGACAAATTGCTGAAACATGGGGCTCCATGCACCCCACCATCCATTGGACTGGTTGGCCAGCAACATCTCCGGATTGCCCTGTACCTCTACGGCCGCTCGATAATTGGCTGCCGGATCTTCTGAAGCCCGTACCAGGTGGGTCCCGTTCTCAGCTGCCCAATCGAGAACGGCCTTGTTGGCCGCTGCCGCTCTTTGCCACCGTTGCCCATCATAATCCCCATAGCCGGTCAGGGTTTCCTCCCCCGGCAGATAGGGTGCGTCGGTATTGTGCAATGGACTGGCCGCGTACAACAGTACCCGTGCCTTGAGTGCCAGGGCCACCCCTCTGGTAATCCGCCCCATGAATTCCGATGGATAGCTGTCTGGAAGCACCTCGGCGGCAGTTTCACAATTGTGGACGATAAATTCGACACATTCCCCATAGGTATTTCTCGGCAGCATGATGTCGCCAGAGGCACTCAGCACTTCGGTCACCAATGGCACTGCCCCATACCGTTTCATGAGTTCATGGTATTGTAGTCCCATCAGGACCATCGCCTCAGCTTTTAGCTGTTGTTTTTCACTATCGGGAATATCGGGTACCATGTCCACATTTTCGATAAAAATCCAAGTGTTCCTTATCCCCTTGTAGTGTGTGCCAAAATCATCTTCCCTGTTGTCGGCGGTGCTCCAGACCCCGGTGTTATGGTCATTTGAGGAAGGCCAGGTATCGTACACGTCCCCTTCGTCACTTGCGGCCATCAACATGGAAGCATACATACCATTGTGCTTTCCCCAATCAATGGGAAATCCAAGTGGCATACAGCTGTTATAGGTTTCCCAAAGGAAGGATTCGGCCTGCACCCTATTGGAAAAGATGTCCTCTATGGATACATCATTGCTTTCCGGCTTGCCCAAAAATTCATCATCGCAGGCATACGACAGTAAACAGGCTGTGGCCATTCCCATATATAATATCGTTCTTTTTATGGCTTTCATCATCTTAAGGTTTACGGTTAAAAGCGGACGTTCAGTCCCAAGTTGTACACCCGCATCTGAGGGTAAAAACCACCCCTTCCTGCAGGTGCTTCAGGGTCAAAATTCACCATATCGCTCCAGGTCAACAGATTGTTGCCATTGGCAAATACCCGAAGGTTGGTCACTCCGAGCCTGTTCAAAAAACGGCTTTGGAAATTATAAGCGATCTCCGCATTTTTCAAGCGGATATAGCTGGCATCCTCCAGCCAAAAATCAGAAGGTCGGTAATTATGCTTCCCTGAAGTGGGGGACAGTTCCACCCGCGGATAGGAAATGGGAAGGTTCTGCTCATACCGCTCTTGCGTCCAACGTTCCAAGTGCCGGGAAGTGGCATTCCGCCAATCGGTATCAAATGCCCAGGCACCCATCTGGTCGATGTAGGTGGACACCCTGTCGGCACCTTGGAACAGCACCGAAAAATCAAAGCCCTTGTACTGTCCTCCAAAGGAAAGCCCATAGATGACCTGTGGAAAATTTGAATTCCCGATGGGCACTTCATCGTACTGGTCGATGGTACCGTCATCGTTTTGGTCTACATAGCGGATATCCCCTACTTGGAGTTCGGCCGTAAATGCCGATGTCGGGGCCGATGCGAGCTCTTCTTCGGTATTGTAAAAACCATCGCTTTGCAATCCCCAGTATTGGCCCACCGGATGCCCGGTACGCTGCAGCCATTCATGGGCCCTATTGGGCTCGTCCATGTACAGGATCTTGTTTTTGGCCAGGGAATAATTAGACTTTACCCAGTATTTGAATTCCCCGATCTGGTCGTTGAAGTTCACTTCCAGTTCAAAACCTTTGTTTTCCACTTTACCTATGTTCACTGGGGGCAGGTCAGCTTGCACCAAATCGGGCACGGTACCCAGGTACCAGAGGATATTGTCCCTTTTTTCGGCAAAGATATCGGCATTGATCCGGAGCTTGTCCCCAAAAAAACCGGTCTCTATCCCAAGATTGAACTTCTTGGCCCTCTCCCAGGTAACATCGGGATTGCCCACTCTGCCTTCCTGGGACCCGGAATACCACTGGTAGTTGTCCCCATATTGGCCAAAATGGTACCCTCCACTGTTGGGGTAGAAGACCGATGGCAGGTAAAGGAACCGAGCCCCGCCGATCTTGTCGTTCCCTACTTCACCATACGAACCACGTATCTTGACATAGGACAAGAAATCTCCCGTCGGTATGAAGGACTCTTCGGTCAGCACCCAGCCCAAGGAAAAGGAGGGAAAAAAACCAAAACGCTTGCCTTCAGGAAAATTTTCCGAACCATTATAGCCCATGTTGAATTCGGAAAGGTACTTTTCCTTAAAGTTATAGGTCACCCTTCCGACCAACCCCTGATAGCCCCTGGGCACGTTGTATTCCTGTCCGGGGGCGGTATAGCGTTCCTGCATATAAAGCGCCATACCAGTGATATTGTGTTGTCCAAAACTGCGCGAATAGTCCACAGCTCCTTCAAAATAGGTCTTCCTGTTCCTTCCATAGCTCTCACCGAAGGAAAATGGCGCATCCATCCCCTGGGGCAAAAACACCGGTTGGGTAGGGTCTTCAGGATCCTTTACGATCCGGTATTTCATGCTTTCCTTGCTCCTGCTAACATTATGCTGGTAGTAGTTGTCATAGGCCACCATCCCCCTTACGCTCAATCCCTCTGTAATAAAGCCCAATTTGTGCTTTAGGCTTACATTGGTGTTCATGGTACTCCCAAAATTCCGTTGGTAGCCGTTATTGACAATGGCATCCAACGGGCTTCCCGAACTGGAAGGAAGCCCTTCCACACCGGAGATCAATTTGCCATCAATGACCCCGGGGTTCATCATGGGATTGGAATTCAGTATCCTGAAAAAGATTTCTCCTGCCCCATAGCCTGGATAATTGGAATCGGTAAACTGGCCACTGAGCTTTACCGATGCTGAAAAGTCCTTATTAAAGTCAATATCAAAATTGGAGCGGAAGTTATACCGCTTGAATTTTGGATTGGCCGAATAGGCTGTCTGCACATCCTGGACATCATATGCTCCGTTCTGGTCAAAATATCCAAGCGATACAAAGTACCGGGTGTTGTCCGTTCCCCCGCTGATGTTAAAGTTATGTTGTTGTTGGGCAGAATAGTCTTTTAGCACCAGGTCAAACCAGTCCACATTGGGATGGAAATAGGGATCACCCCCATTCCGGTACAGTTCCAGTGAAGATTCACTGAAGTAAGGTTCCTGTCCTGAATTGACGCTGGCTTCGTTTCGCAGCATGGCATACTGATAGCTGTCCAGCAAATCTGGCAGTGAATTTGGACTTTGGAGCCCAAAATTGGCCGTGTAGTTGATCTCGGGCTTCCCCTTGCTACCGGTTTTGGTGGTGATAAGGATCACCCCATTGGCTCCCCGCACCCCAAATACCGCAGTGGCAGAGGCATCCTTAAGGATACTCAACGTTTCGATTTCATGCGGATCGATCTGGTTCAGGTTGGAACGCTGTACGCCGTCCACCAAGATCAGCGGATCTGATTCGGCCCCAGTATTGAGGGTAGCAATTCCCCGGATTTTCAAACTGGATTGGTCATAGCCGGGTTCCCCACTGGACTGCACGGCAATAAGCCCTGGTAGCCGGCCTACAAGGGAGTTACTGATATTGGCCACTGGGCTCTGTACCAACTCCTTGTCCCCAATGCTGGCCACTGCCCCTGTCATGGTCGCCTTCTTCTGCTCTCCAAATCCCACTACCACCACTTCGTCCAACGCCTGGAGGTCTGGGCCCATTTCGACATCCAGTACCGTTCGGTTCCCAATGGCCATTTCCCTGGACTTATAGCCAATAAAGGTAAAGACCAAGGTGCCCGTGGAGGGCACGGTGATGGAATACTTGCCATCGATATCCGAAATGGTACCCTTTCCGGTACCTTTTAACAGGATATTCACACCGGGCAGGGTGGTCCCATCTTCCCCGGAGGTCACTGTTCCGCTTACGGTAATCTGCTGCCCGTAGGCAGCACCGTGAAACAACAACAGTAGCAGTTGGGCAAACAAGAGAATGCCCATGCCCTGTATATGTCTTCTCATTTCATCTGTATTTTGGGTAAACAATAATTTTCAAGATCCGGGCTACTTCCCAGATCTTTCCAAATTTGGCATGTACAGCTTAAAAATGGGCGGGGTTTTTTCGGCTAATAAGGGGGGTGAAATAACATTTGGGAAACATAAGCGCCTGAATGGCAACATACGGGCAATTTTACACCTGTCATTTAAAAAAGCCTGCATTCAGGATATACTGTCGTTCGGTAACCGCTCCCCTGTATTTTTTCTGAAATGCCGAAGGGGTCATACCGTATTGCTGGCTGAACTGTTTCCTGAAATATTTGAGGTCGTGCCAACCGGCACTTGAAACGGCCTCGTTCACCTGGGCATCGGTGGTGATCAGGGTAGTGGCGATCGCCCTTAACCTCACAAAGCGGATTATCTCGTTGACCGTTTTGCCGGTGGCCAATTTTACTTTCCTGTACAACATGGAATGGCTCATGCACATGTCGACGGCGAGCACCTGGATGGAAAACCCATCATTGTCCAGGTTTTCTTCGATTACCTTTACCATTTTATCGATAAATTCCTTGTCTTCCTTGGACAGTTTCCTATCGGTGGGTTTCTTGGAAACCGATGTCAGCAGATGGCGCTGGACGGATTCCTGCTGCCTCAGTATCCCTTTTACCCTGGCCATGAGGTAATTTTTATCAAATGGTTTGGTAATGTAATCATCGGCCCCTACTTCAATGCCCTTGAGCTTTATGCTGTCCGAGGCACTGGCTGTCAAGAGCACCATTGGAATATAGCGATATTCCTCCCTGGATTTCAGCTCTTTGCACAGCTCCACACCGTTCATTCCTTTCATGACCACATCTGAAATTATCAGGTCGATCTCTTGTCCTTCCACTATTTCAAGTGCCTGCTCTGCACTCTCTGCCAGCACTACTTGAAACTGTGTTTCGAAAATTCTCTTGATATATTGGCGGAGCTGGGGATTATCATCAACTGCCAGCACCCTTTTTTTGGCCGTCACGACTCCATCGGTAATCGTGGCCAGCCCGTCCCATGTTTCCGTTTTTTGGGGCATGTGGTTATTTTCAAAATCAAACAGTTCCTCCAGGAAGACCATTTGTTCCCCGACGTCCTCATGGACCAGACCGTCCGGGACATGGGATTTCCCGGTAGGCAGGCCAATGGTAAACTTTGCCCCTCCCCATGTGCTGTCGGTAAGGTCAACGGATCCCTTGTGCTCTTCCACAAGCTTTTTCACCAAATAGAGCCCAATTCCAAACCCCTTTGCCCCTGATTGGGAATTCCCCTGGTAGAAAAGGTCAAATATCCTTTCACGGTCCCCTTCTCCGATTCCCTTTCCGTTGTCTTCCACCGTTACCGTAAACCTATTGGAGGCATGCACGGCACTGACCAGGACCTTTCCCGTATGGGGCGGCACAAATTTCAGGGCGTTGGATACCAGGTTGAACACCGCAATTTCCAATTTCTGCCGGTCTGCAACAACTTCGAAGGAATCAAGCTCTGCGTGGAATTGATAAGAAATGTCCAAATCCTTGGCATGGTGGATAAAACAGCTAAACACCTCTTTACAAAGGCCAATAACATCCAGTTTTACCATTTTCACATTCCCCACTTCGGTCTGGACCTTCCTGAAGAGCAGCAGTTGGTCCACTAAGCTCAATAGTCTTTTCGAGTTTCTATAGACCACCTCTACGGCCCCCGCTTCAAGCTGTTTCCGTTCCCCGTACATCACCTCCTTTAACGGGTTGATGATCATGGTCAAAGGGGACCTGAACTCATGGGAGATATTGGTAAAGAAGTTCAACTTTTTTTCGTTGAGTTCCTTTTCCCGACGGGCCATTTCCCTTGAAAGGCTTACCTGGTACTTCAGTTTGTCCTGTTTTCTTTGGTAAAGGACCAATATCCCTGCCAATCCCCCAACGATGACACTATAGAGTCCATAGGCCCACCAGGTCCTGTACCAAGGTGGAAGGATGGAAATGGGGAGCGAAACCACCTGGGGACTCCATTCTCCCTGAGCATTGGTTGCCCTGACGTGGAAGGTATATTCCCCTTCCCTAAGCTTGGAATAATTGGCCATTCTGGAATTCTTGACAAAGTGCCATTTCTCGTCCCACCCTTCCATGTGGTATGCATATGCTATCTTTTCGGGATGGGCATACTCCAGGGCCAAAAAATCCAGGGAAACCATGGATTGGTCATATGGCAGTTCAAGCTTGTCAAGGGCAAATATGGTCTTCCCATCGGGATGCCCCGGTTGGTTGTTCACCCTAAGTTGGGTAAGGTGAATGTGGGGGAAGCTCCCTTCGCTTTTTTGGTGCAGGGGATCTATGAGGTTAAATCCCTTAATGCCACCAAAGGCCAATTTCCCATCATCGAGCCTTATTCCGGCGTTGTAATTGAACTGGTTGCTCTGCAGGCCGTCGGAGGCAAAAAAACTGGTGAATTTCTCTCCTTCCGGATCAAATTTTGCCAATCCTTTATAGGTGCTCATCCAAATTTTTCCATTTCGGTCCCCTACCATTTTCAGTACCGAATTATTGGGCAGTCCCTCTTCCTGAAGGTAGGTCTTGGCTGTTCCCTGTCCACTGTCAAACCTCCAGATCCCACTGCCTTCTGTGGCCACCAGAAGGTCTTCCGGTCCTAGGGACATGATATCCCTGACAGGATAGCCTATGTCAATCACTTCATGGTCCTGCTCCACGGATAGGTCAAGCTTCACCAAATGGTCAAACGTCCCCACCCAGTAATCTCCATTATGGTCTTGGGCCATCGAGATGATCCCGTATATGCCCACGTCCACGAAGTCGAAGCGGTCCTTTTGTCCGTTGTACCGATAAAGCCCTTCTCCATTTGATGTGGCTGCCCACAAATCACCTGACCGGTCCTTGAACAGGACCCAAATATACCAGTGGGCCATGCCCTCCGGATTGCTCAGGGTGTAGGGGACAAAGGCATCGGCCCGGCTGTCATACCTGCAAACGCCCCCACCATATGTAGCAAGCCACAGGTTGTTTTCCCTTTCCACGATGGCCGTTACAAAATCATTGGGAAGGGACCCAGGCTTTCCGCTCCGGTGTCGGTAGTTGGTGTACCTGTCACGTTTCCTGTCCCATATGCTCACCCCACCCCCGTCGGTACCGACCCAGAGGCTATCACCACTGGTCTGGCAGAAAGAAAGTATAAAATCGCTCGGCAGGCCATTTACCAAATTATCGGGGTTATGGACGGTAACGAACCGGTTTTGTTTCTTTTCAAGGATATTGACCCCTCCCCTTAGGGTGCCGACCCATTTCCTTCCCTGTCGGTCAAGGGCCAAGCCATATACGGCATTGCTGACCAAATCGGATGGAACGGTACCTTCTTTCAGAAAATAGGACTTTTCCGATCCCTTTTCCAGGACGAGCAACCCGTTTCCATCCGTGGCGACCCATATCTGTCCGTCATCGGCGACGTTCATGATATCGGTAATCTTGTTTTTGGTGATTTGCGCCGGATACAAATACCAATCCTTCTGTTGAACATGGAAACGGGCCAGGCCATAGTCCGAACCGATCCAAATATTACCCTCGCTGTCCAACTCGATACAGTTGGCGCTTTTTATGTCCTTTAGCACCACCTTAAAGCAGCTGTCCTCCTCTTTCCTTACGGCCAGTCCATATCCCTGGATAAAGGCCCAAACGTTATGGTCCTTGTCAACGGCTGCTCCCTGGGCATGATAGTCATAATACCGTTTCCCTGCGTCCCACAAGGGAACCCTTGACAGGGGACCGCCATCAGCCCGTACCATCACTCCCTGTCCTGCCGTGGCCACTACGATTTTACCGTCCCTGCCGGTGATGTGGTTGATGTTGGCCGTTAGTTTATGCCTTCTTTTGGTTTTGGGATCCTCGTAATACCTTGCTTGGAACTTCCCCGTATGGTAATCATATACGCTGAGGCCTCTTTTGGTTCCCACCCATACCTCGTTCCTGTCGCCATAAATACTCACAATCCGGTTATGGACCAAGGATGACGTATCCCTGGGCTGATTCCTGAACACCAAAAAGTCATATCCGTCGTACCTGTTCAGGCCATCATAGGTACCGATCCATACGAACCCTTTCTTATCCTGGTAAATTGCCGTGACCGCATTATTGGACAGGCCGCTCTCTATCCCAATATAATTCCGTTCATATCCTGTCAGCCTTTCCTGAGCATTGTCCTGTCCAAGGACCAATTGGATGGAGAGGCAGAATATGAAAAGTAAAGGTATCCGGAAGAGCATCATGTAGCAATTAGTTCTATAGGCAGACTGAAGTTATCAAACATCTACAAACATACAAAAGGAAACCTTCCAAATACCGGTCACCATTACCCATTTATTGCACAATATCACCCAATACCGGTATTAAAATTCAGAAACTACCTAAAGCACACTACCCATATCCTGCTTAAGCGGACTATTTGACCTACCCTCCTCCCGGTAGCAGTACAGATTTAGGACCGTTATATGGCCGAACATTAAAATAATCATTAACTTCCCATTGTCTTGAGGAATATGTCGGATAAATATCGATTCGGGTTGGTCACAAAACACCAATGTCATCGGGGAGTAGTCCCTATGGGCAAAAACGCTTATGTTTTGCCCCTGTATTGGACATGGCAGGACCATCTCTTTTTTTTGTAGGGCCGTAAGGGTGTTTTAAGCATGATTCCGAAATCCGTAAAACTTATTTTATTTGAAATATTGCCTCCTGCCGGAAGGCAGGCAATATTTCTGTATTCCTGTAGCAAGGCCTTTATTCCGTTGCTCTCCCTTAGGGCATAAGGGAGAGCCTGTTTCCGACCGATCATTTCTTTTCCCCTATCCATGGGATGGGGCAATTCGACATTGCACGCTTTTGATGTCCTGTAGAAAGCGCTGGAAGCATACATTTCAAATTATGATTTTGATGAAACCATTAGTTAAGAAATCAGACTATCACTCCATAAAAAAAATATTGACGGCTACAGTCTCCCTGGGATATCAAAAGGACGCACTCTTATTGGAAAGGGAGTTGAGGAACTGCGAAATCGTGGCCGATCATTTGGTCAATGACCTTGTCGTAAGACTGGGGTCCACTGTAACGGTATTGGATACCGGACAGGGCAAGAACATCCGTGTCACCCTTGTTCCACCTCAGGATTCCAATGTGACCGCCGGTCATATTTCGATAATGGCCCCACTTGCGGTGGCCTTGTTGGGATTCCAAGAGGGCCATGAATTTTCATGGACCCTGCCCTCAGGCGAAAGGAGGTTAAGGATATTAAAGGTACAACAGCCTTAAACGATCCATTGGGTTTTACGCCCCTCGACACTTAAGCCTGTGCCCAATAACAGGGGATTTCCCTTGCTATTGGGCACAGCACTCCTATCAGCTAATCCACGGCTTTTGGGACCTTTCCGGACCATTGTCAGAAAGTCGATGGGGGATCCGGTGGGACAAAACCTTTTAGGGCCCTTTTCCGTTTGGAATTCCATTAACCCTTTTGACATGGCAAATACCGCGGACTTTACCGATCTTAAAATAAACATGGTGGGCGAACTGATCGGGCTTGTAGGGACCACCGAAGACATTGGCGAAAAGCCCGGGATCATCGCAACACTGGTCAGGAATTTCAGGGACGATAGGATCTTTCCCTTTTTATGTGAATTGCTCCTGGACAGGGACCATGTGGAAATCCATACCTTCCTGGTCGGAGCCTGTTCGGAATATTCCCTGGAAACCTGCCGTGAAAAAATGTCCTTTTTTCTGGACCTACTGGCAAACGGGTCGTACGAAGCTTCTATGGCAGCTGCCGGTCTTTTACTCCATATCATGGAAACCTACAAACTGGACCGGGAGACCTTGGACCGGCTAAACGATGAAATATCGCGGCACGTGGGTCCACATCACGATGGACAGGTTCCTACGGCATGACCTGAAGCCCCTGTGGTCAAGGGTGATCAGGCAGGCATATGCGCCATGTCCGATGCCACATTCGGGCTTCATTCCGGCGACCTGACAAACCGTACACATCCCGATTCGGCATAGGGCCAATTGAACCTTCTAGGCGGTTTCATCCACGCCATGGCCCCCAGTATCCCCACACCCGGAAAACATGGAAATGACCTGAACACAAATGGCGGACTGAAGCTGGACTTCCCTTGGCAAAGGCAGCTCAACCTTCCCCTCAACGACCCTGCGGGATTCGAGGAAACGGTCTACTTACCGACAATTCAATGCCAGGATCGCATCGCTCAATTCTCAGGAAATAGTCCTGGACGAGCACTCTCAAGGTACTAAAGGAATAGCTGCAAATGGTCCTGAAGGAAACTCCCCAGGATTGGACGACCATCACCTTCCGACCTTTGTTCGAACCTCACGGTATGGATTTGGTCCTACAGGAGCATGACCATGCCTATGGACGTGGAGGACAACAATTCCTTTTCAGATAAGGCGGCATTGGCCATTGAGGTTGGTTGTACACTTGGGCACCAAGCAGTGGACCGGGAGGAAGATTTCTTGGAACAATGGCAAGTGTCATGGTTCATTTTGATCCCACAAGGGCATTGAATTCCATCATTTCCAGAAAAAGGAAAGCAAATAATTGGCTTCAACCGTTACCGGTTTCCTTTACCGTGGATCTTGCGGGTTCAGGGACCTGTCTTTCATAAATACAGAACAACGACCTGGAATCAAAACGGAAAACCTCCCCCCTAAACGGCAACGGGCAATCTTCAGGGGCATGCGGCGCTATTTCGGTCAACAAACCGGGTGTTGGGAAAGGAAGTGTGACGGAAAGAACTTCGGGCAACCTGAAACAACCGATATCATTTCCCACATGATCGCCCCCCTTCTGCAATTGGCGGTTGCCATATACCCGTTCGAGCAAATAAATATACTCCCCTGCCCTGTCCAGCCAGTCCTTCAGGACAGGCCTATAATGGCGCGACCCGTCCACATAAAGACAGATCAGGAACCGGCCATTGGATCGAAATAGTTTTTTCCGTATGATCCCAACGGCCAAATGATCAGTTTTCCTGTCCGGAAAGCATCTGACCAGCTCCCGTAAGGACCCGTCCCATAAAATAAGGTGAAGTTTGGTATTGTTTTCCGTTTCGGCAATAAACATCAGTGGCTCAACATTGGTTATGTGTGCATTTAATTGACAG
Source organism: Echinicola vietnamensis DSM 17526 (assembly GCF_000325705.1). NCBI lineage: Bacteria > Pseudomonadati > Bacteroidota > Cytophagia > Cytophagales > Cyclobacteriaceae > Echinicola > Echinicola vietnamensis. The sequence goes on from NC_019904.1 coordinate 5,119,842, forward strand.
GGGATGATTATAGAACTGGCAAACACAAAATCAGGCCAATACTTTGTAAAAAAATTGATCGATACTCCATCGAAAACTCCCAATGGATATGACAACAAATTCCACGACAGCCCTGCCCGGGCGTACCAGGTCATTTTATCCATACCAGATAAAATAGCTGATGTACGCGTCCAACCCTTGAAGAGAAGAACTGCTCATCCTTGAAGCGCCGGAGAACCATTCCCGTTTCCATCCTGGCCACACTTCCTTCAACCCCATTCATTATACCTCAATAAATTACGGACCTATAATAGCATTAACAAGGAATAATTTTCTCCTTTATTTTTAGGATTACCACTACTTCTTCCAATCTTTCCGGGGTAAATTACAAACTATTATTCATTTCAATTTCTAAACCTTTCAAACCAATCAAACACCGTAATAGTCTCCACTTTTGATTTTTCATTCAAATCGAAAAAATCATGTCCCACTTCGTTCTTGGCATAGTTGGATTTACTTTTTCAACTCAAAATCCATCCAATGATCGTAATAAACAAATCGTTTAATTTCGGTAAAACCTGCTCTCCCCAGAATCCGATTCAGCCTGGCCCTACTTTAGCTTATTGTCAATGGCCACCTTCATCAAGATCCATATTTTATATGACTTGACCACCAATGGTTTGGCACAAACCGTTTTTCCAGCAATTCAGCTTTTTCCCAGCCATCCCCTACGGGTTTCATTGTTGTCCTCCCTTCTTTGAGAAAGTCAAATTACGACCATTCCATGGCCGGCTATTCAGTATTTGACAAAAGTCCATCCAAGTTTGACAATGCCATTTCATAGCCTTCTTTAAAACCCATTTCGATCATATTGTCAAGATCAGTAATGCTCCCGTGCCGAAGCGTGGTAGCCACTGTGGTGGTTCCGTTATCTTCTGTAAAAACGATTGTCCAAAAAGAATTTGGTTTTCCGGAAGTATCATTGCCCTCTTCATCACAAAAGGCGTCCAGCCAGGAAATGGATTTTAACGGTTTAATAATCTTGTAATCCGCCTTACACCAGTCCTTTTTATTTTCAGGACTTACCATCGCATAAAGCCACCGTCCACCTTCTTTAAAATCCAGCGATTTGGTCTCAATATGATAGGGTTTGGGTGCCCACCATTTGTCGAGCAGTTCCGGATCGCTCCAGGCCTGCCATACTTTTTTAAGATCGGCATCGAACTTACGTTTGATATGAATACTATTGTTTGCCCTGTTAACCGAAAGGTCCAATGAAGCATGGTTATTCATCATTATTCTTTTTTATGGTTGCTAATACATCGTCCAATTGATTGAACCTGGTTTCCCAAATTTTTCGAAATTGTTCTAACCACTGGTCGATCTCTTTCATTTTTTCTACCTCAAGTTCATAGAAGACCTCCCGTCCTGAATGTTCTTTTTTCACCACTTCACACTCCTGCAAAATCCGTAAATGTTTCGATACGGCCTGCCTGGAGACATCAAAATGCTCGGCAATGGCGTTGGGCGTAAGTGCCTGAATGGCTATCAGGACTATTATTGCCCTTCGGGTAGGATCGGCTATGGCCTGAAATATATCTCTTCTCATCCCACTACTTTAAGAAACCTTTTGGTTGCAAATACATACGCAACCTTTCGGTTTCACAAATATTCGCCGATAATTTTCCGACCGATCCATACCATAGGATTTAAAAATTGGATGGTAAAAGCTGGCCAGGAATTTGAAACGGGAATCGGTCCCCTTATGTACGGTAGGGCAATCAATACCTTTTAATCATCAATTAGCTCAATTTGGACTTCTTTCTCATTTCCAAAAGCGATAACCCCTGATACATCAATTTCCCCACGGCTTTCCACGCGCAACACCTTATCACCATCTTCCAAGTCAATATTGATAAGGTAATCTGAATACATCAGATTTAGCTCAGATACTATTGTACGGGCTAAGTGTTCATCGCAAATGTTTGTTTTAAAAATTTCGACCATCGATGGTGTCACAATTAAAATAAATTTGAAATTGGGTTATCGCTCGTTATATCCTTTTCCTTCTAATATTTTAGAAAAGGTCTTTTCAATTCTTGAAAACCGGGTTTTCGATTGTTTGGCCTGAGAGAGGTAGAATAAATAACCTCTTTGTCTCCCAGGTGTTAGGTTGTAAAAAGCAGTTTCTAATTCAGGATAATTTTTAAAAGCCTCTTCAAGTTCAGTAGGCACTTCATATTCCGAAGTCTTTTTCCACTCCACCTTTAAGCCTGACTTTTCGGCTTCTATGGTTTCAAAAACATAAGTCTTGACAACGGATTTTAAATCGATGATTTCCTTGGCGCTCGTAAACCGTATTTGACGTGCCGATTGTACATTTTCAGTTTGTTGGACCAAAATATTTTCGGTATCATCCAGCAAAACCCCTTTATGGAAAAGCAAGGCACAATAGTCTTTGAAGCCGTGTATGAGCACGATATTTTTACCGTTGTGGGTGTAACAGGGATGCATCCATTTAAAATCTTCTTCAAGCCCACATTCCAAACAGACCTCTCGCAACAAGAGGGTCTCTTCTTTCCAGTTTTTTATCTTTTCTATGTATTGGTCAACTTTTTCCATCCAAGAATTATTTAATTTCACAATACGTTTAACGCTTCATTTAGTGAGCTTTGAAAACGCACCTGCCTTCCTTGGTTACTTTCATAAATAAAATCATTTAGGCTCTTGCTAGAATATATTGAAAAATCCCCTATGATAATTAATGGCAGTTGATACTGGGCAAATTTTTGAAGAATATCGCCTGCTAGTTTGGTCTTTAAATCAAAAAAGTCTGCAGTAATATTTTTTTGGTATAAGATCAGTTTATCAAAACCTTGGTAATAGATGTTCCCCATTAAGTCTATAGCATCTTCAAGGTTTTGAATTATAATTTCATTGGAAATGACCTCTGCTACTTTAATACCCTTAAGTGAATGTTCTATTATTTCCATTCGATGCTGTTATAATTCGTTAAGCTTTGATTGATCTTTTATCAGTTGTTTAATCTCGGAAGAAGGAACCTCTTGGCCAAACTTAATTTGAATGGTTTTCTTCCCTGTTTTGTATCCCTTTGCTTCCAGGGTTTTCCGCACTTCATCCGACAGGGAATCAATACCAAAACTCACGTGATTCTTTGCCAAAGAAAATCCGGCAAGAATGCCATTATAATTGTAGATAGGCACGTTCCATTTGATACCCCCCGCTGCCTTTGGTTCTGTAGTTTCGATCAGTTCCCTGAGCTTAAGCATTATTTCCTTGGCAACTGCTGGTGATCTATCGATAAACTCATCTACTGTCCTGGGCTTGATTTCTTTCATTTTTTGGGCATTGTTAATTTTCTAGGCTCTGGCCTGAAACACCAGGAAACAACTGTCAATACAATAAGCAAACCAGGGCCAAAGAGTGTAGTGGTATCATCTCCAATTATCAAGTGTGAGGCCATAGCTCCAGTCATCACAAAGAAAAAACCTGCATACGCCCATTCTTTTAACAATGGATATTTTGGAATAAGAATGGCGGTTACGCCTAAAATTTTCCAAACGCCCAGAATGGTCAATAAATAACCCGGATAACCTAAGTGCTGCATACTCGCAACTTCTTCCTCCATTTTTATCAATTGGACAATTCCCGTGGACAACATCCCCAAGGACAGCCAGACCGTAGCTATCCAGTAAATAATTTTGTCTCGTTTTTTCATAACAAGTTATTTTACGTCCGTTAGAATTTCCTCCAGTTTATCGTGAGCCCTATTCAAGCCATAAGCAAATGGGAGTTTTAGTTGCTCGGCTCGGTGTTTTTCGGATTTGTAGACAATCTGAATCGTTAATTTGCTTTTATCATGGGAAACCTTTTCAAAATGTAGAAACTCCAATTGTACGCCCATCGCCATACCTTCCATTTCAAAGGTTCGAACGATTTCCTGGTCAGGAATCACCTTATGAATAGTGCCATTGGCCTTAAACATTACCTGCCCTTCGTGCGAGGTTTCAAAGGCATAACTTCCATGATTTCTGTTTTCCAGCTTTAAAACTGTTGTACCCATCCACTGAGCAACAAATTCCGCCTCCGTGTAAGCTTTGTATACCAGCACTACCGGAAGGTCAAAGTCCCTTATAATGGTTAGCTCTTGTTTGCCTTCAGGGGCATTCACTTTTGTTTTTTGTACCATAGTTTGTTTTTATTTAGACAGGTGTTTTTGCATTACGGCTTCCAGGGCATTAAAGCGATCATCCCACATTTTTCTAAAAGGCTCGATAAAATCAGCTATTTGCTTCATCCCCACCGGGTTAAGTTTGTAGTAAATCTCCCTTCCTTTTTGCTCCTGTTCCAATATTTCACACTCTGTCAGGATTTGAATGTGCTTTGAAATGGTTTGCCTGGAATAATCGAAATGCCCTGCAATGGCTCCCGGTGTCATTGTGCTTGCCGCCACCATGGTAATTATGGCCCTCCTCGTGGGATCTGCAATGGCTTGAAATACGTCTCTTCTTAACTTCATTACGCAGTTATTTGACTGCAAATATAAATGCAGTTATTTAGTTGCGCAAATTTTCTTAATATGATATTTTAGAACGATCGATTAAATTAGCTCTATAAAAACCAACAGGGTCATGAAAAAGTATATTGACGCTACACCGGATTCAGGCAAGCAGTTTTATCAAAGCTTTAACGGAAAGGGAGAAATCACAATGCTTAACTTGTTGAAGTTCAAGGAAAAAGCTGATTATTCAGACATGGCGCACTTGAGACCAGAACAAGAAATAAGTGGTGAAGAAGCTTATCAATTATATCTTGACAGTACTTTGCCACCACTACAAGAAGCAGGGAGCGAGATTCTCTATTTCGGTAAAGGAAGAGATTTTTTAATTGGTCCGGAAACCGAAAAGTGGGATGCCATTTTGTTGGTGAAGCATCAATCTGTAAAGAAGTTTATGGAATTTGCCCAAAACGAAGATTATTTAAAGCATGCTGGCCATCGAACGGCTGCACTTGAAGATTCCCGACTTTTGCCAACTACTGAAGTGAAAAACGAACTCTAGCCAGGTAGCTCCATGCCAGCTTTATTAAGGTATCAAGCTTACTTCTATTCCATTGCATTTACCAAAATTAAGAATACCTGATATGTCAATAGCATGGCGACCCTCAACTCTTAAAATCCTATCACAATCTTCCAAATCTAAATTGATACGATAGTTTGGATGCAGCTGTTTGAGGTCGCTAACTATTTTGTTGGCCAACTGTTGATTACCGACATTCGTTTTGAATATCTCAATGCAGTTAGGAGGATCATTTAATTGCTCATTCATTCTCGTTTTCTTCAAACCATTTTACTATGGATGGCATGTTTCGCTCAAACCCTCCAGGAATAAAGAAATTAAGCACTCCACATTTTTCATCTGTGCGGTTAGCAAAGTCGTGAATGGTTTTGGCAGGAATCCTTAGAAAGGCACCTTTTTCAATATCAATCCATTTTACGCCTACCAGTATAGACGTAGTACCTTCAATACCATAAAATATTTCATCATTTTCTTCGTGCTGATGCGCTCCTGGTCCTTCTGAATTTGGTTCGAGCCACCACTCAGAAATGCTATACTTATTAGAAGTTTCATCTTCATCTGCCTTGAAAACAGCGGTCATTGTACCCATTTTGTAGGTTCTACCTTCATTGGTTTTTAGGACAATTGGTTCGTCTTTTTCTTTCATTCTAGATTTTCAATTATGACATTATACTTCTATGCAATAGGATGTGATGGCCTTGACCTTTTCACCTTTCGTACTCTGGAAAACATAAAAATCTGAGAAGGCATATTGATTCCCGTTTTCCATTGTCATTAGTCCGTTTACGGCACCTTCTTTACCGTGAGATAGGATTTGGTTCAATATCAATTCGGTAACTTTTGTAGACTGCATTTTTTCTAGCTCCTCCTTAAAAGCTTCATTTCCTTCGATTTTCTTATCGCCAATGATGTCCCACACAATGTCTTGGGCTACATTATCCGTTAGAAAGCCGACATTGCCTTCAGCAAAGGCTATGTTAAATTGTCTTAAGAATTCCATTTTGGGCGAATTGCCACAATTAGGACTGGATATTATTTTGGTCATCTGAAAAGGATTAAAGTGCTATTCCCGTTTTCCTTTAAGGTAGGCATACATGGCCATGGCGTGTCCATGACCCAATTCAAATTCTTCTTTCAACCAAGTGGTTACTTCGGTAGCTTTTACAACTAACTCCCCGTTTTTTGTGAAGGCTTTTTCTTCTGCAAGGTTCTGGAAGTCTTGGGCTTTTTTGCCTGTTTTTTCTTCTATGTTCGTAATGTACGTTTGGAATGACATATTTATTAGTTTATAGATTGAAGTTTGATTTTTTGTGAGTAGCTATACGATATCCCCAACACAATGCCTACCACAATGGGCATTGCAATATTTGCCATTACTTGGTCAACCGCCATATGACTTATGGTTGCAAAAATTAAATTGAAGGATAAGCCCGCATAAGCCCACTCTCTTAGTTTAACAGGAAGCTTTGGAAGCATTATTGCGCTTGCTCCTAATATCTTGCAAACAATTAAAGTATAGGCAAAGTAGTCAGGATAGCCCAGGGGTTTGGTTCCCGCGTTGAAATATTCATGTGCAAATAGGAGCGTTGCCAATGGCATTAACGCTTCCATGACGAAAATGACTGAAGTCGCTATCCAGAATATGGTTTTATACTTCTTCATAGCAGCTATTTGTTTTGATAATTAATCATCCAGTTGATTCCGAATTTATCTGTACAACTCCCATAATATGCACCCCAAAACGTATCTTCGATAGGCATTTCTATTTGTCCACCTTCAGAAAGAGCATCAAAAAGACGCTTTGCCTCCACTCTCGATTCTGGTTCTAGATTAAGGTGCATGTTGTTACCTGGCTTTACAGTCATCCCAAATTCTTTAGGAGCATCAGTACCCATTAAAATATGACCACCAAGTATGGGAAGTTCTACGTGCAACACCATTTTTTTGACCGATTCGTCCATTGGAGGATGACTATGGTCAGCCGGTACTTCGTCAAAGCGTTTAATGCCATTGATGAAATCAGATTTAAAAACTTGTTTGTAATAGCGAAAGGCTTCTTCTGTATTGCCTGGAAAGTTTAAATAGCTAGATACACGTGCCTTATTATTCGGTTTGTTTTGTTTACGTAATTTGAATTGTGATTCAATGTATTGATCTAAGTTTTCAAGCCCTGCAGTAAAGCCTTCTTTGAAGCCCATTTCTATGATGGTCTCCAGATCTTCCAATTGATCAAACTGAATGTTGATTTCCACCAAAGCGGTATCGCCTTTGTCAATAAACTCGTTGTGCCATTTCACTCTCGGTTTGGTGCCACTTATCACGGCATTTTCATCACAGAAAGCATCCAGACCAGAAAAGCTCGTTAAAGGCACTATTTTTTCAAAATCAAACAAGCACCAATGTTGCTCACCTTGAGGCCCCGCCATGTAGTAATGCCATTGTCCTCCCTCGGTAAAGTTCATCGACTTGGTTACCGTTTTATAAGGTTTTGGAGCCCACCATTGATCTAATATTTCAGGAGTAGTCCAGGCTTTCCAAACCATATCTTTTGGAGCGTTGAATGATCGTTCTACGTTAATTTGCTTGTTGTCTTTGTCAACGGTAAAGTTGAATAGAATTGCTTTGTTCATTATTGTTTGTTTTTGAGTTTTTCTAATACGTTATCTAATTGGTTAAATCGATCTTCCCAAATGGCTCTAAACTGCTCTAACCATTTATCGATTTCCTTCATTTTATCAACTTTTAACACGTAGTATATTTCTCTTCCTTGTTGATTTGCTTCCACCAAATCACATTCATTTAATATTTGAATATGCTTAGAAATGGTAGGTCTTGCTGCATCAAAATTTTCTGCAATGGCACCAGCTGTCATAGCTTGTGTGGTAAGCAATACCAGTATTCCACGTCTTGTTGGGTCGGAAATGGCTTGAAAAATATCACGTCTTAATTTCATTATATGAAGTTATTTGGCTACAAATATATATGAAGCCATTTGACTACATAAATAAAAATCAACAGAAGTTTATCAAGATTACTTTCTTGAATACCTCAACAGATGAAGACCTGTTTAAAATGTTTTAGTGGTTAAAAATTCAAACAGTTTTGCTTTTGACTCGTTTATTTTATATCCATCTGTTTTATAACATAGTCTAATTGACTATCAACTCCACTAATTAAGTCTTTAGAGGTGACCGTTTAATTTCATATATTTATGCTTTTAAACAAGCAGATAATGGATGTTTTCAAAGGACAAGAGCTTATAGAGTTCAGTAGAAGGTTCCAGACCGAGTTGGATTGTAAGAAATATTTGTCCGAACTTAAGTGGAAAGATGGATTTACGTGTCGCAAGTGTGGTCATCAGGGTAGCCAGATCAGAAAGGATTACGCACGTACCTGCAATAAATGTAGCGATACAGAAAGTGCTGGCGCAGGCACCCTTTTCCATAAAGTCAAATTTGGTCTTGTAAAGGCATTTTATATCTGTTTTGAGATGAGCACAAGTACCAAAAGTCTCTCTGCGATGTATATGGCCAAACGGTATGGCATTAACCGTAAAACAGCCATGAGCTTCATGCATAAAGTACGTGAGGCCATGAAATCGAGCGGAAATCATCCGATGAAGGGAGAAGTTCATGTGGACGAATTCGTAGTAGGGGGCCAAGAAGCCGGACATACCGGAAGGAGCTATGGAGGTAAGAAAAAGAAGGTAGTATGCGCGGTAGAACTTACTGATGCAGGAAAAGTCAAACGGTTTTATGCTTTACAGATCAAGGATTTTTCAGCCAAATCACTACGTCCCATCTTTGAGAGCCACATCGACAGGGGTGCCCAAGTTCAGACAGACGAATGGAAAGGGTATCGTCCTATCAAAAATGACTTTACCATCAAACAGACTCCCAGTGAATTAGGCTTAAATTTTAAAGCAATTCACACCATGATCCATCAGGTAAAATCGTGGTTAAGGACGACGTTTTCCTGGGTAAGCAAAAGGCATATAGACCGCTACCTAAGTGAGTTTTCCTACAGAATCAACCGCTCACAGAGCAAGGACACGATCTTCCACAATTTGATCACCAGAATGGTCAGTAAGAAAAAAATCCATATTGCTGACTTAATATGATATTAACTGGTCACCTCTATAAGTCTTTTACTGTTAAGATCAATTCAATATCGGGCAATATCCCACTACCTTTTGGAACAGAATGGTCAAGCACATACTTATCTATTTTTACAAAAGGCATACGAACCATTATTTTTGAATGTGGTAGTTCATACAAAGCAGAATATTGTGCAGTATGAAAATAATACCCACCTCCTGTTTCTTCTCCAGCAAGCGTTATGTTTTGGTCGTTTTTTGCACTTAAAGCAAAAGCACTTGCAGCAGAAAATGTATTTCCTCCAATTAGAACATACACTTTCCCTTTGAATGGTTTTTTATAAGGAATCATTTCTGCTTGAGCGTGGTCTTCTGTAAGTATCCACTTGCCGCTTTCTTTTTTGGCAGAAGCAAAATACATTTCAAAAAATTCGCTATAGTCGGATAAGGTATGAATTACATTCTCTTCGTGGGGAAGAACGTTCGTGATAGCACTTTCTGATATTCTTTGTTTAAAAGGCTCATCCGTTAAAAAGGAATACAAGTTAATTGCGTTGATTCTGTACCCTCCAATGTTTTGCCTAATGTCTATTATTAGGTTTACGGCTTTCTTCTTCTTAATTTCTTTAAATATCTCAATTAGTCTGGATTTAAATCCCTTTGGGTCCAAACCAAATGAGTTAACGGTTAATACTGTTGTTTTTATGGAGTCTAGGTAATAAACAAATGGCCACTTTTCAGCTATCCTTTTTTTAAAGTAATCAAGTTGATTTGTGTCTTGGTGATATAATGCAAAATGGGAATTTCTTTTAGGGTATCGGTTACCGATGTTTTCAAATGATTTTGAAGCAATTTCAACGGTTTTAGTTCCTCCGTTTGGGGTCGTCAATTTTACTGAATAATTTGCTTTGGTTCCGTATTCGTAAAAGTAAAGTATGCCAAATTCCTTTTCTATTTGGCGGTATTTTTTCGTTAGGTTGAAACCATCGGATGGGGCGTACTTCAATAAGTCTTTCAAAATAGTTTGAGAAGACATACCATTAATAGACGTTATTTCTGAACCAATGGGAATTTTAAAATCATCTGTGTCGGTATATAGTTTCCCATCTATGATTTTCAAAAGTAATGGGAATAATGGAGGTATCGTATCCATTTTTCTTTGGTGTATTATTAAATGGCCATCCTTAGCCTTGTCAGCAATAGAGGTAATAGATTTAAATAAGTCATTTGAAGTTCTTACTTCTTGAATTCCTTTTTGTTCAAACGTGCCAAAAATACTGTCCCATTCAGGTTTTGATGTATATTCATACAAACTTGGATGTCCTGTGGTTATAATTTCTTTGAAAACGGTATAGTCCTCTAAAACTTGGTCTTGTGATAGTTGATTTTGCCCTAAAGCGTACAAGGGAAATAAAATTGAGATGAACATTGTTATACAATATTTAGTACTCATTTCTCTCAGTAATAAAAATTACAACATTTGAATCAAACCCTTTAACAATCAACCAAACTGCTACAGTTATCTCCAACAAAGCCGTTGGAATGGCCAATGAGATATAGGTAGGAGTAATAATTCCTATAACACCAAACATAAGCAGAAGGCTTGCTAAAATCCCGCTTAACACAGTAGCAATAAGTCCCCAAACAGATAGCCACCTCGGGATGAGTTTTGATTGATACAAAATGGAATAGAACATGAGGTTACCCACGCTTAGGATTAAGGGCATTGCCACATGGTTTATTAGATCTCTACCGGAGCGTAATAAATTATCTAATGTTTGAAAATGTGAAGATACCGGGCTTCCTGCTATTACAAATTCGTGACTTAAAGTCAATAACAACAGTATGCTCGTAACCACCTTATAAAGTACATGTTTCATGGCGTGTTTTGACCGCATAGCTTTGTGGAAAAAGCAAAAGTGATGAACCTACAAGAAGAAATGGCCGCCCTTGTCAAAGAGTACAAGAGCAGCGGTCTGACGCAGAAATCCTTCAGTGCGCGAAAGGGGATCGGTTATCCCAAGTTCAATTATTGGTACCGAAAGCTGGCGGGGGAACAGGTCCGGGAACCCACTGGTTTTCTACCGGTCCGTACCCAGGGCAGCAGTGTTCCTGCAGAGGCGGTGGAAGTGGTGTACCCGAACGGGGTAAAGCTGCGGGTGCCGTCCGAGGACCTATCGCTGTTGTCCAACCTGATCAGGCTGTACTGATGTTTTCGCTGGGCTCCCACCACCAATATTTCCTGTACCGCAGCCCGGTTGACATGCGCAAAGGGTTCAACGGGCTTTCCGGGATCGTCACCAATGAACTGGACCGTGACCCGGTCTCCGGGGAAGTGTTCGTCTTTGTCAACCGCCACCGCAACCTGATCAAACTCCTGCACTGGGAGAAGGGCGGTTTCGTGGTCTATTACAAACGATTGGAAAAAGGCACTTTCCTGCTCCCGGAGGACAGGGGTGACGGCGTGCTGGATTGGCCCGAACTGGTGCTGATGGTCGCGGGCATCCAGGTGGAAGGCTACCGGCAGCGTCCCCGGTATATCCCCGGTTGATTTTTTTTACTGACCCGTGTTCAGCTTTTCGGGGCTGTATGCCCTTCTGTTAGTCCTACGGACAGCTTTTTGAAGCCAGAATGGCCGAAATCATCTCCTGAGGTTTTTTTCCACAGGGGCTGTGGAAAAAAAGTCCATGGTTTTATAAGCGGGAGGTTTTATTTTCGGGCATGTCAAAGCCACTCGACCAGTTGACCAAAGCCGAACTGCTTGCCCTGCTGCAAAAGTCAGAGCAACAGGTGGCCGACCGTGAGCGGGTGATAGCCGAGAAGGAACGTATCCTGGCCGAGAAAGAAGCTTATGAGAAGCAGTTGTTGGCGATGATCGAGAAGTTCAAGCGCATGTCCTTTGCCCAGAAGCGGGAGCGCTTTTTAGGGAACAAGGACCAGATGGCCCTGCCCTTTGAACCTGACCAAGAGCAAGAACAGCAACAGCAGGAAGGGTTTTCCCGCAAGGTGGAATACATCCGCAAGAAACGTCCCGCCCATACGGGCAGACAGCCCTTGCCCGACCACCTTCCCGTGGAAGAGATCGAGATCCATCCGGAAGGGGACCTTTCCGGCATGGAGTGTATCGGCAAGGAAGTGACCGAAGAGCTGGACTATATCCCTGCCCAATATATCCGCAGAAGATACATCCGCTATAAGTATGCCCCAAAGGACAGGTACAGCAGTGCCGGGGTAAAGATCGGCCTGTTGCCGGAAAGGGCCATTCCAAAGGGCATCCCGGGTTACGGCCTGCTCACCGACATCCTTACAAGGAAATACCTGGAACATATGCCGCTGTACCGGCAGGCGCAGCGTTTCAAACGGGAAAAGATCCCCATAGCGCCCACCACACTTGAGGGATGGGTGAAACAGGGGCTGGAAAAACTCGAACCCCTGTACGACTGTCTGGTGGACGACACCAAGGCCATGGGCTATCTTATGGTGGACGAGAGTACCATCCGGGTATTGGACAGCGACAACAAGAAGGGCGCCTGCCACACGGGTTACTACTGGGTATACCATAACCCTTTGGAAAACACCGTACTCTTTGATTACCGGCCTACCCGGAGCAAGGAAGGCCCCAGTGCCATACTGGAAAACTTTCAGGGCTACCTGCAGAGTGATGGATATGGCGTGTACGAACATTATGTGGCCAATAAGCAGGTCACCCACCTGGCCTGTTGGGCACATGCAAGGAGAAAGTTTTTTGAGACCTTGGTGGAAAACAAGAAGGCCGCTTCCGAGGCCCTGGGCTTTATCGGCAAGCTTTACGATGTGGAAAGAAAGGCCAAGAAGGAAAACCTCTCTGCCGAAGACCGCAAGAAGCTCCGTTTGGACGAGGCCTTGCCGGTGATCAACAAAATGTCCGAGTGGATCAAGAAGCAGCTGCCCAAGGCCCTGCCCAAAAGTGGGCTGAGAAAAGCCCTGTTCTACTCGGCAAACAGATGGGCCGAACTGTCCAATTACCTGTATGACGGTAAACTGGAGATCGACAACAATCCCGTGGAAAGGGAAATCAGATCAATGGTGGTCGGCAGAAAAAACTACCTGTTTGCCGGCTCCCATAAAGCGGCCCAAAGGGCGGCCATGATCTATTCCTTCTTCGGCATCTGTAAATTACATGACGTCAATCCCCAACAGTGGCTCGAACATGCTCTGAGAAATATCATGACCACCAACCATAAGAACATCCGTGACCTATACCCACAAAACTTTAACCAAACAACACGCGGTTAATAGGGCGGTTACGTATGCTCAGCCAGCCTATAAAAATGAATGCTACAGAAATAATTCTAAAAACAAGAAAACCAATCGTTAAACTGGTGTTGATTTTTTTTAGTAGCGTGTATAGGATTATAGGAATACTTGCATAAATCAGAGCTAAGATAAATTGCATGAAAGCCCTCATTAGTATTTCATTTGAATGAATCGAAACGCTTTCAAGATTACCCATCTCATCAATAACCGGGTCTATACTTAAAATACCTACGGCTATGCCAAGAATTAATAATATACCAACGGTAATTGACTTTTTTCTGAGGTTATCCATAAAATTTTTGATTAAAATTTCCCCAAAAATATTATGGTGCTTATTGGAATACATTGACTTAAGTTAAGAATGCAATCTACTTAACCATCAACCTTTTTCTTATTCGACTTAATGATTCTGGCTTTATGCCTAAGTAGCTTGCTACCTGGTGCTGAGGAACTCTTTGTAGTAAGTCTGGTTTTGTCTTAAGTAAATTTAAATAGCGTTCTTCTGGGGTTGATGTTTTAAATTCAGTGAAAGATTCTTGTTGCTTCGTTAATATTACTTCAGCTATTACCCTCGATAAGGATTCTAACTCGGGATACTTTTGATAGATTTCTTTTTCTATGGTTGGATTTCCCACATTAACAACAGTATCTTCAATACATTCTAGGTAATACTTGGAAGGGGTTGATTTTCCATAATTGGCAGGTGTTACAGCATCTTCTTCTGTATAAAATTCTATGGTTTTTTCTTCTCCACCTTTTAAAAAGTAGCTTCTAATACAACCTTCTAAAATGAAATAGCATTCATTTGCTAAACTACCTTCTTTAAGTAGTATAGTACCTTTTTTATAGGTTTTGAAAAATACACTTTCGTGTATGGCATTCTCTAACTCCTTTGTAATTGAAGTGTGTTTTGAGAGGTATTTTAATATTTTGTTTTCCAAAATCCCAGTTGTTTATTCAATCTTTTGATAAGGATTTATAAAGCGTAATGAGTTGATATAATTAAACGTTATTATTGATAGTATCCCATTTATCAGAAATAAAGATGCCATAACACCTCGATCATAATAATTCAGCCTCGATTTTCTTCATTATCTCGGTCCAATATGTATTCATTTCATTTCGCTGTTCGGTATTCAATAATTTCTCTTGATGGATGGCTATGGTTGCCTTTGTCTGATTTCCAATAACTCGAATTTGAACGGTTGACACGTTTTCCCAATGGGCAAGTTTCCAATTCAAGCGAATGTGTGAATTTGTTTTAAAAACACGAACAAGACCTGTTATGCCATTTTTAGTTTCGTATTCCTTTTTAATTTCAAGTTCATTTTTCAATTTACCTAACCATATACTTAGACCAGAATTGGAGAACAAGAAATCCCATGCCTTTTCACTCGAAACAGGAAAAGTTTTCCTAATTCCAAATTGAAATCCTACATCTTTAGTTTTTCCGACTTGACTTTCCATTTTCTTATATTTTTTTTCGCTTGTAATACAACTGCACCAATCCCGTATCAAAGGTTTTGGCACTTACAAATTCCAATAGTTGCTCTGGTCTACCTTCTTTAAATAATCTTGTACCATTACCAACAAGAATGGGGACAATGGAAATAGTGAGTTCATCTATTAAGTCATTCTTCAAAAGTTCATTGACAACTTCAGCACCGCCATCACAATAAATGTCTTTTCCCTTTTTACTTTTTAGTTTAGCAATTAGATCCACCAGACTGCCTGAATAGAACTTGATTCTACCACTATCTGGTCGATCTGTTCTTGTAACTACATAAACATCTCGTTTCCCATTATCGTAGTGAGAAGCACCAATCTCTTTTACAACATAATCATAAGTTTTGCGACCTATAATAATAGTGTCAACAGTAGATGTAAATGCTGTATATCCATAATCTTCTCCTTCTTTTTCGACTAACTTTAAAAAACTAAGGTCATCATTTGGTTGGGCTATAAATCCGTCTAAACTGGTTGCTATAAATAGTTTTACTTTTCTCATTGAATATAAATTTTTCCACAAAACTAAGAATGTCCCCAAAAGCTTGCTTTGGAAAAAAACGACCTTTTAGAGATCAGAGGGCCGAAGACCTGTATATCGCTTTATTTCGTTTGTGAGATGTGAATGATCATAATATCCACATTCAAAAGCAATATCTAGTAAACTCTGATTTTGCCTTGAATCTTTAATTAAACCTAAAGCATTTCTAAAACGGATAATGTTTGAATATTTTTTTGGCGATATTCCAACGAGTTTTTTAAATCTGCGTTCGAGTTGCCTAGTTGTTGTAAAGTTGCGTTTTGATAATTCGTGGATACACAGTTGCCCATTCGTTGAATGAATATCGCTGATAATTGATTGTAGTTGGTAATTTTTGTTTTTTAATCTTGACGAAAAAAACTGATTAAAATAATTGAAAGAATTTTCAAAAGTTTTATCAAGATTAAAAGATTGAGGTTTTTCAAATTCAACGGTATCGTTAGTCAGTTCATGCTGTAAGGCATAGAAGTTTGTAAAAGTGCCCGGCTTTAGGCATGCCCCTATTAAATGTGTATCAGTATCAATAAAGCTATCTTTAAATGAAGTCATGGCACCAACCACGTAAGTTTTCCCAAATTCCATTGATAGTGAGCCGTTATCTGTAAGGCATTTGTTTCCTAGATTCATCACAATACCAGTGCATCCATCTGGGAAAACCCGTTCCTTTTGACCTTTAAAATTATTTCCTTTCAACTCCCAATAGAAATTAATAAAGGGGGCTAATTCAAGGGGAGGCTTTATTATTTTGTATTTCATTGGATTATCTAGTATTGTTGTACTGAAGCTTTACTAGCTATCGGACCACTCTAAATTCAACTTTTTCTGATTAATATCAATCGATCTTGGCTTAATATTTCCTTGCTCAACAGCCTTTTGGTAAAAGGTTATTGGAGATAGGCCGTTCAGCGAACTATGTGGGTGATTATGATTGTAATCTACCCTCCCTTCTTCAGCAATTATCCTTAGTTGTTCCAAGTCTTCAAACGAATGGAAATTTTAGAGTTTATCGAACCTTTCCAGATGAGCAGAGTTGCCGTTTGAATTTCAAAAGAAAAAGATAGAGTGAAGGAATTTACGGCAAAAAAAGTGGCTGCTTGATGCATTATTGGATAATCAGTTATTTGTTTTAAATCAATAACACCCTAAAGAATTTGATAATGGGTGCGTTTTTATACTCAAAAAAGTGAAACACAAAATCTCTTTGTCAAATAACTGTCATTTTTGTAATCATTATTCTATTTTTTTAGCCTTAATGCATCCGCAATATCGGTAATCAATTATTTGCTGACTTCTTCAAAATTGCCATTCTCTAACCATCCGTGTTGATAGGCATAGCAACTTGCCACAAATGCCAAAGGTTTCTTATCCTTTTTCTCTTTGGTTTCCATATGACGTTTTGAATAGGCGGATGGTGATTCGCCCGTCATTCTTTTGAACAACGTACTAAAAGAGGAGAAGCTATCAAAGCCAACAGCTGTACAAACTTCGCTTACTGAAATACCTTCTTTTTTTAAAATTTGTTGATCTTTTTCAATCCTCACGGATTTCAAATATTGGTGAGGTGTCTTTCCATAAATTGTTTTGAAAAGTCTTATAAAATGGAATTTTGAAAAATAGGCTTCATCGGAAATGTTGTCAACGTCTATTTTATCCGCATAGTGGATGTCAATGAATAGTTTTGCTTGAACTATTCTCCTGTATAAATAAACTTTTGGGTAGACCTCTGTTTCCATTTCTTTTTCAATGTTAACCTTGTTTCGTACTTTCTTTTCCGTGGGATACTTTTTGGTCGATTTTCATTTCAATTGCTTTTAGGGTTTGTGTTTCTCACCATATAATCTTCTGCAATCGCTCAATTTCCCTTTTCAAGGTGGCTTTTTTGGTGTTAGATTTCGTATGTTTTATGGCTGCTTCATAGTATTGAATTGCTTTTATTTTATCGGATTGGGCGTATAGATACCCCAACAATTCATAGTATTGACTGCTTTCTCTTATGCCTAACTTTTCAGCTTCCGCAATGGCCATTTGGTGTCCGTAAACCTTGGAAAAAGCAAAGGTTCTGTTCAACGCAGTTATGGGGGAGTATTCCATCAATAGCAATTGATTGTACAATCGCAGGATATTTCCCCATTTATCGCCATGCTGAGTGGTGTGCCAGTAAGCTATGCCTGCTTCCAAATGATATTTTGAGGTTTCCTTTCCATTGGTGGCATTGACCAAATAATAAATCCCCCGTTCGATGAGTGACATATCCCATAGATTTTTGTCCTGTTCATCAAACAGAATGACTTCACCATTTTCGTCTGTACGAGCCTCGATTCGTGAACTCTGAAAACACATTAACGCCATCAAAGCATTGGTTTGAGCTGAATTGGTGAGCGGGTTTTCGGTTAATACCAACATCAATCTTATTGCTTCCGAACAAAGCTCTTTCCGGATAAATTTATTGCCCGATGTTGAATAGTAGCCCTCGTTAAATAGCAGGTACAACGTTTTTAAAACCGTTCCCTGTCTAGACTGGATTTCAGTTGTCGATAATGTTTTAATTTGGAAATCGGTGTTACGAAGGTTATTTCTTGCCCGTTGCAATCGCTTTTTAATGGTATCCCTTTTAGAGAGAAACGCATTGGCAATCTCTTCTACACTAAAACCACACAGAATTTGAAGTGCCAATGCAATTTGACTTTCACCTGAATTGGCCGGGTGGCAGACGGCAAATATCATGGCCAACTGGCTATCTGAAATGAGTTGGTCATCAAATGATACCATTTCACTTGGCTCGGTATCACCTGACTTAAGGTCAGGCATGATCTGCTTTTCAAATACATCGGTTCGCTTGAAATAATCCCTGGCCTTGTTTTTGGCCACTGTATAGAGCCAGGCCGTAGGATTTTCGGGAACCCCGTTGATTGCCCAATGTTCGGACGCTTTCAGAAAGGTGTCGCTGGTAATGTCTTCGGCAATTTCCATATGCTTTAAACCAAAATGACGGCATAATATTGCCGTCATTTTCGCGTATTCCTGTCGGAAAAGATGCGGAACAAGTTCCCTATGTGATACTTGAGATTTCAAAAACTAATCACGTTTTAGGACTTCTCGCACTTCTATACTTCCACCCACTTGATCAAAAATCGGATTACCCTTTGCCATTTCCACAGCCTCCTCAATGTTTTCGGCTTTTACAACCAGGTAACCACTGATAAATTCTTTGATTTCAGTGTAAGGCCCGTCTGTGACGACATTATTCGGTTGTATCGTTTTGGCACTTTCCGGGCTTGGCAAGAGGGTGTTCCCTTTATCGACAATTTTGTTTTGTGCGGCAATCCCACCCAGCCAGTTCATACGTTCCTGCATTTGTTCGGGCGATGGTTTAAAGTCCGAAATGTCCTTTAATCTGAAAATTAATGCGAATTCTTTCATTTTGATAAATTTTTTATGTTCACCCTAATGACGATTGGGCTTTCAAAATGGGGACAAAGCATTCAGGTTTTCTTTATAGTGTTACCCTCTAATTACAACATAGTCTGCTGTTTTTTTAATCTCCTTTTATGTGTTTTTTTATACCTTCTATTATCACATTCCAATCTTGACTATGTAGTTCATGTCCAGTGCCTTCTAGTGTAAGTAATTTTGACTTTTTTATTTTTCTCACCAAAACACTTGCGTTCCTATAATGCCAAATTTTATCTTCCGTCCCATGTATCACTAAAGTAGGTTGTTGGATTTCATCTAATCTATCCCAAAACTTTTCGCCACCAGCTAAGGTGGCATGATTAAACATACTGATATAATTGTTTGCTCTATTAAATTCAGCTCTTATTAGGTTTTCAATTCTTTCTCTCTCAAACTCTTTTTTACCAGACATTAACTGGGAACCTTTAATTAAATAGGTTACCACACTATCTTCGTTAGTCCAGTCTACTGAACTAGCTTTACTATGAAAATCCAAAATTCGGGTATCCATTTCTGGAATACTTGGATCGGAATCTCCCCAAGGCCCTGTAGCAAAAAGTGTCATTGTTTGAATTCTTTCCGGATAATTTATTGCAGCAATTTGTGAAATTAGGCCACCTAATGACATCCCAACTAGATGTGCTTGATCGATTTCATAATCATCTAAAATTGCAATAACATCATTCGTCAAATCAACAATGTCATACTGTGCTTCACCTGGTTCGTAAAAGGTTGATTTTCCGACATCTCTATTATCAAAACGAATTACAAAAAAACCATTTGCAGCTAATTGCGTGCAAAATTCCTCGTCCCAATATAACATGGAGACCGTAGCTCCTGAAATTAAAAGTATTGCGGGATTCTTTTCCTCACCAAAACTTTGGGTAAAAATTTCAACTTCATTGTTTTTTACTAATTGTTCTTTCATTTCAACCTTTTTTCGATAGCAGCTACTAACAAAAATGCTGCAAGCAATATATATTAATAATAGTCTATTTTTCATAGGGTAATACTCATGTTTTGTTGAACTTCAACTTCGTTTTAATGAAAGTATGATACCGTTGATCTGTGCATCATATATTCTTATTATATAGCAAATTGAATTTATGTCCATCCGGATCTGTAAACACGCACACGTAAAAGCCATTGTCGTCATAATAGGCTTTTCTATCGGTGTTTGAATCGAAAACAATGGTACCACCTGCTTGCTGGATTTCAATTACCCAGTCGTCATACGCAGCCTTAGTATCAGCTGCTAAGGAAAACATGACTTCATTGCCTTGGCTTAGGTCTGCTGTTTTACCCTCCAGGCTCGATTCCAGCTTTTCTTTTCTGAAGAAGTGAATCACAAAGTTATCTGGTCCAAAAAAGAAACTGACCAGATCGTCAGAAGGCCTACCATTTAACTGAAAGCCTAAAGATACATAAAATGATTTCGTGCGATGTATGTTCTCTACGGCCAGGTTGGCCCAAATCTGTTTTGTTTTCATGATAATTATATTTTAGCTGCATTCGCAGTCTGATTTTTCTTGTTGACTTTCGTTTAAGGACTTTAAAATATATGGTGACATTTCCATTTTTTTTGACTCCTCTCGAGGTTCAAAGTAGCCCTTTAACAAAACCTCTATCAGGATTTCTTTTGTGGGTTCAGGCAAGGTTAAATCCTTCCACGTCCATTCCCTTTCTTCAGAATTATCGTGGATATGGTTCGGGTAAAAATCTAAATAGCCTACCCGTATGGTAGGTGAAGCGATAATTTGAGCTTTTTCAGCCTCTTCTGTATTTTTTACTTTGGTTGACTTCAACAAGATTTCACAGTCAATATGATCAAAGAGCTTTTGTACCTCCTGAATGGCCGATGTTAATTTGCCTTGTACTGTGTCACAAGCCGAACAGGAACTGCTTGTGTCGTTTGACATCTCTACTTGAATGATCTCTACTTTTAATACGCTTTTTGTCTGCGCTTCCATTTTTCCTAATGATTTAAATTATAGTTTATTCGCTGAAAGCACTGAAAAGACGCAAAATATTATAGCGTATTTAGACAACAACTTTTGGTAATGTTATAGGACAGTAACTGGTCCCCTGAAGCTTCTACCTTGCCGCATTCATCAAATCTTTCTCGCAGTATTTTTCTGGCCCTTTGAATTCTTGATTTGGTGGCCGTCAATGATAAACCTAGCTTTTCTGCAATTTCTTTTTGAGGTACTCCCTTGATGTCGGAGAGATGTAATGGCCGTGCATACTTGCTGGGTAGCTGATCCATAAACTTGTGCAGCCAAACAAAGAAATCTTCGTCATATCCGCCTTCTTGTTCTCTACTTAGGTTGGTTTGGTCATCAGTTGGGACAATCTTTTTTGATCTTTTGTAATGGTCGTTGATGGTGTTTTGGGTAATGCGATAAAGCCAGGGTGTGATGTGGGCTACATCGTTCCTTTGCTCACAATGATTCGTGACTTTAATCAGTACGGTTTGCAAAATATCCTCAGCATCGTAAGTGTTTGACACTCGTTTTCTTACATAAGCGTGTAATTGCCTCTGATAAGTTTCCCAAATGGTATATACATCGCACTTCATATCTGTAAGTCTTTAATTATTCCAGCTAATTCTTTCGATTTGCTAAGCATAGGCCAATGACCTCCATCCAATTTTTCAAAATTAATGCTACCCTTAACAGGGTTTGCCTTTATACTGTTAGAGAAGTCAGCTCCAATATAGAATTTAGGCATTTTATCTAGGGCACCCTCGTGTATCTTTGCTTTATCGGTAACCGTCTTGCCCGGGTGGCCAACCATTTTGTTTAATAAATAGTGTTTTTGAGATTCCGATAAAAATGGTTGGTCCATTAATTCTTCCTTCGTGGGTGGTGGCCATAAACCATTGTTTTGCTCAATGGCGCTGGTTTCTGCAGCCTCATCCAATCCTGCTACCTGCAGGAGCGATTTCCCATTTTCAGGTAAAAAGGCCACAATAAATATCAGCCCCGCAATTTTCTCTGGAAAACGTGCTGCTGCCAGGGGTTCCCAAATAGATTGGTCAGACCAAGCGCCAGGAATTAAGATGAGTCTCATGTTGCTTCGTTTTATCAATACACTTCTTTCTGGTCCTTCGGTAAAATAGGTGGTACGATCGATGGCCAGCCATTAATGTTTGCCCCTGCATGGGCCACATTCCTTGCACTTCTCAGAAAAGGAACAGGGAAATTGAGCGGTGGATCTGAAACTTCATTTAGCGATGCCATATCCGCTTTGGAAAGCTCCACTTCCATGGCCTTAAGGTTATTGGTCAGGTGTTGCATGGTACGAACCCCCATAAGCGTAGAAACCACTCCAGGCCTGGACAGAACCCAGGCCAATGCAATTTCTGTAGGGGTTACACCCTTCTCTTTTGCAAGTTTTATTAACCTATCAATTACGTCATAGGTTCCTTCAGAGAACTCTGGGTTTTCATAGCGTTCGCTGAGCTTTTCTCCCTTGTTTTCTCTTGTGTACTTACCGGTCAGAATGCCTTGCTTCAAAGGAGACCATGGCATAACGCCCAAGCCCATTTCCTTGGCCATTGGAATCAATTCTCCTTCAGAGGTTCGTTCCAATAGGGAATATTCCGTTTGCAAACCAATAAAGGAAGACCATCCGCGAAATTGGGCAATCATCTGGGCTTGGGAAATTTTCCATGCAGGTGTGTCGGAAATGGCGATGTAACGCACTTTCCCCGCAGTGACCATATCGTGAAGGGCGGACATGGTTTCCTCGATAGGCGTAAACTCGTCATACGCATGAACCCAGTACAAATCAACGAAGTCAGTTTGAAGGCGTCTCAGTGAGTTTTCCAGTGACTCGATCATTGTCTTCCGACTGGTGCCTCCACCGTTCGGATCCCCGGGGTACATGTTTCCAAAAAACTTGGTAGCGATCACCATGCTGTCCCTTCTTATATTATTTTCCTTTAAATGGTCCCCTATGATTTTTTCGGAATGTCCCTTGGTGTATATATTGGCCGTATCCACTGAATTCCCTCCCATCTCCATGTATTTGGCCAGGATGGCTTTTGAATCTTCGGGTGAGGCTCCATATTCCCAATCCAATCCGAAGGTCATCGCTCCCAGTGTCATGGGACTTATCCGCAGCCCTGATCTACCAAAAGTTCGATAATGTGTTAAATCCATGTAGTTTACTTTAATGTTTATTATTGTCCTGGAACCATACCCTGGGTTTATTAATGGTTGCTATTCCCTCGTGTAGCTTAACAGTAACGTCCCGTTTGTATAAGCTTTTGATTTTGTCAAATGAAGGTTAATGGCTTTTTCCTGTGCCTTGAACAATGGTTTGCCTCCTCCCAGTAAAACCGGAAACAACAAAAACCTATATTCATCAATTAACCCCAGACCTGTCAACTGTTGGACCAGGCTGGCACTGCCAATGATCATGATATCTTTCCCTTCCTTTTCCTTCAAAGACCTTACTTCTTGCTCAAGCCCTTTCACCGCCAGGTGGGCATTGTTCCATTCCAATTGTCCCAACGTACTTGAAAAGACCACTTTGTGCATTTTATTCATAATATCGGCCAGAGGTTCTTCTTCCTGCGATACAGTAGGCCAGTATTGGGCGAGGCTTTCATACGTGGTCTTTCCAAAAAGGAACCTATCAACATGCTGATAGGCCAATGCAATATCCTCCTCCATCTCCGGTAAAAATTTACTGGTCACAAAATCCATTTCCTGGCCTGCCTTACCAGCCATATAACCGTCCATGGAAAGAAATTCATACGCTATTAGTTTTCCCATAATATATTGATTTCAAAAACAGTAATCAGGTTTTGGACAACCCCAAATGCCACACAACCGTTTTAAAGCAATCCTTTATGTTTGCGGCAATTCTGATAAATGGTTCACCTCAAGGACTGCTTAAAAATTGCAGTACCAATCGTTCAAATTCATTTATTCTTTCAATATTTGAGAGGTGGACAACAGGCAAAACCTTAAGTGTAGCACCTCGAATTACTTCATGCATAAGCTTACTGTGTTCCGGTTTGGTAACTTGATCATGCTCACCCGCCAAAATCAATGTTTTATTAGGTATAAGGGCATTGGTTTTGCGAAAATCAGCATCTCTAACTGCTGCATACGCCCCTGCAAGCCCGATGGGTGAGGTACTGAGGATCATTTTTCGAAAAGGAACAACTCTATTCTTCTGGTTATTTATCATTTGCTTTGGAAACCACCCATTGATGAAGAGCTCTTCAAAGTGTGACATATCTGAACCGTTTCGAAGTAAATGAATGTTCTCATTCCAGATGGTATCGGGACCGAGGTATGGAGAGGTGTTTGCAAGAATTAATTTATCTAACCTGTGAGGCACATGTACACCTAACCACTGCCCGATAAAACCTCCGAGCGAAAGGCCGCAAAAATGGGCTTTCTCAATACCGAGGTAATCCATTAACTCTATGACATCTTTTGCCAAGCGCGCTACAGAGTAATCGCCAACAGGGCTTTCAGATAAGCCATGTCCTCTTGTATCAAACCGCAAAAGCCTGTAGCTTTTGCAAAAGGCCTCCACCTGTCCATCCCACATGGCCAGATCCGTAGCTATTGAATTGGACAACACCAAAACAGGATTAGTAACCTCACCGTCAATTTTATATACAATTTCACAACCATCCTGGGTGGTAAAATACTTACGATCAAGCCCATTCTTTTTGACCATTTGTAGATTGGTTTTCGTTAATCAAAGTGCCTGCTCAATTGATCCACTTCATTGTTTCAAATTTAGGTGTTCATCACCAATCATATGTATGTACAATGCGACAATCAAAAGGGTCATTTGCGACTTGTTGAAAAGAAAGGACCAAAAGCCCTCCCACCGGTCCGGGACAATGGCCCGGGCATCCCGGAGGAATACAGGAAAAACATATACAAAGTTTTCTTCCGCCTGAACAGGGACAGACAACCTCCTGGGCCGTCAATTATCAAAGCCATCCTCTCTGAAAACAATGGGGGGATATGGACAGGGTCCCCTGTGGGAGGACGCACCGTTTTCCATTTTACCGTACCGTTGGAGCAATAATGAGCGTGCCCATTTCTCTTCATACATACTGATTACCCGTAAATGAAGCTGGTTTAACGTGACACTCCCACTATTCTCTCGTGCAATGGCAGCTTTTTCATGCCCCATTACCATCCTCAGCTATATTCCCCCTGATCCAGTTCATGTCAATCCCTAAAGGTTCTGGTCCATACAAAAATCCGCCAGGCTTCCCAATTTTGTTAAAGCAATATCGCTTTAACATAAATATTGACAAAACTATGGCAAAATCAACATTCTACCATGCAGGATGTCCTGTATGCGTGAACGCGGAACAAGAATTACTGCAACTGGTTGAAAAATCGGAGGTAGAAATCATCCATTTGGGGGAGTCCAAAAATCACATTTGAAGGCAAGGAGGATCGGAATAAACAGGCGGAGCAGGTGGCAATGGCTTTATGCCGAAGTTCCTTGACCTGTATGGGGACTGCCTGCCTAACTTTGCGGGGTAATTGAATAAGAAATGAAAAATAGGCCTCTTTAATCCTTCATCGCTTATATTTACATAACATGAAAAAGTTATATGTCATGGCGGGATGTAATGGAGCCGGGAAAACCACTGCTTCTTATACCATCCTTCCTGAAATACTGGATTGTTAGGAATATGTCAACGCAGATGAAATTGCCAAAGGGATTTCACCGTTCCGGCCTGAAAAGACCAGCATACAGGCGGGAAGGCTAATGCTTGCCCGGATCAAAAGCCTGATCAGGAATGGGGAAAGTTTTGCTTTTGAAACTACCCTTTCGACCAGGAGTTATACCAAACTCATCAAAGATGCAAAGGAAAAGGGGTTTCAGGTATATCTACTTTTCTTTTGGTTACATTCACCCCAATTGGCCGTCGAACGGATGAGGGTAAGGGTCCTGGAGGGGGACACCATATCCCCTATGATGTGATACTCAGAAGGTATGAAAAGGGGCTGAATAATTTTTTCAAGCTATATTTGCCCATTGTTGACCAATGGTTCCTGATTGACAATTCCGGAGAACCTTATGAAATCATAGCGGAGAACCCCGGTAATGAAATCAACGTTAATGACAAAAGAAATTGGGATATGTTAAAACATAAATATGACAGGTAAAATGGACAATACCAGGGACAAAATCATCAAGGGACTGGAGGAAACCTATAAAAAAATGGTCGAGTTCAAAAAGCAAAAAAACAGTCCGATTGTGGTGTACAAAGATGGGGAAATTGTGGAATTGAGTCCTTTTGAGGCCAGTCCCACCACCAAATACGGACATAAAACAAAGTAGTTACCTCTTCTCGATAACATACTTTTCCAGTCCGGGACTGTCCATCATCCTTTCCGGTTCCGATTCCACCAGTTCGTTGATCTCCGCCTTGATCCGTTTATAGTTGTCCATTACCTCGGTTTCCCCCAGCTTCCTGCAGGCGGGAATATCCTGGTAGGCACTTTCTTCCTTTTTGTTTTCCGCATGGCCGTTTATGCCCTTGATCTATAAACCAAAGCAACCTTCATTTTCATTCTTCCAAATAATCGCCAAATACTATCCCATTTTGCCTAAACTGCATCGTTATTCCTTTTACGGCTTTAAGGAACCTGTCGTAATTTTTATTCTCGGGAAAAGACCAGCCGACCTCGGCATATGCCAATATACGGGGGAACGCCTGCCTGAGCATGTCAGCTTCGGTCCTGGTATATTCGGTCCACATCTGTGTGCCCAATCCTAAAATTTTGCCATGGTACGCTTCGGGCAAACCTGCCGGAACCGGATCAAATGCATAGGCCTTTGATAAGGGAAGCCTTTGGTAGGTATAGTCAAGATAGGTATCCCAATGGTTGCTGTTGACCACTTCATAACCATCTCTGGCCGCTGATTCCACCAGTCCCAGGTCTCCTTTCCAAAAATGGACAATAGATGATTTTTCCAGCGTCTGTTCCACCTTTTCGGTGGAACCACTTCGTTCATCGTGAATATCATGGCCCAATATATCGTTCCATCCCATCATCCTTTTGCCCTTTGAGGCAAGATAGGAAGAAATCTGATTGGTAAAATGAATCTGAAGGTCCATCGGGGTAGAAAGTCCGTTGGCACGCATATACCCCCTGATGGATTCGGAATCCATCCATGGATTATGGTTGACTTCATCCCCGCCAATATGAATGGCATCACCCGGAAACAGGGCTGCCACTTCATCCAATATATCCTTTAGAAACCGAACGACCCTTGGGTCTGTTACATTGAAAGAGTCTTCCATTTTCCCAAATGTAACCGGCACTTCCACGGTAGTTCCCAACGAACCGATCCATGGGTAGGCCGCTATCGCTGCCATGGCATGGCCTGGCATTTCTATTTCCGGAACGATCACGATATGGCGGTCTGCTGCATATCGGATGATTTCCCTGATCTCCTCTTGGGTATAATGGCCCGTTTGTGGTTCCCCTACCCTATCACTGCTTCCTCTAGCCAATTGGGTGTCTTTTCTTGTACCGCCCACTTCAGTAAGCTTGGGGTATTTTTTGATCTCTATGCGCCAGGCCTGGTCGTCTGTCAAATGCCAATGAAAAACGTTCATTTTCAGCATGGCCATGTGGTCCAGCATCTTCTTGACCACATCCATGCCCATGAAATTCCTGCAATCATCCAACATAAATGCCCTCCAGGAAAACCGTGGCCTATCGACAATTCTTGTATTGGCAACCTGGACATGGTCGGTTACCCCCTTGGAAAACTCCGGAGCCAACAATTGTTTCAGCGTCTGGACACCATAGAATATCCCTGTAGGAGTAGGGGCAACTATTTCAATGGATTGGTCAATCACCATGGAATATCCTTCATTACCCAGGGAATCCGCCAAATCCCCATTCAGACGTAGCTGGATACCACTTCCGTTTTCCATGATCGGAGATGCGGTTTGAAAATGTTCCTTCAGATAGTCCGACAGGAATCCGGCTTCTGTCCCCAGTCCATCTCCTGCGATAATCGGTACTCCTGCATTCAATTCCAAGGCACCTTCCAAGGCCACTATGCTCAATGGATAGGGGATGATCTGGGCTTCCAGGTCGGCATGGGCCATTACGGCTACCATCCAACCAAGGAGAAAACAAACTGATCTGGTATATTTCATGATCTAAATAATGCTTTGAAAACTGTACTATATTTCCGATGAATAAACTTGTCTCCCACTCTTGATGGCCCTGTGGATCACCATTTTATGGTCCTTGTATTCAAACAGGACCACATCCGCCCTGCTTCCTTTCTGGAAGGCCTTGATTTTCTTGCCCTTTGCCAAATAGGAAAGTGGCCTGATCGATGCCATGTCAATGGCCTGGGGAAGTGATGCGAGTTTTGCTCGGGCCAAATATTCCAGGCAGGATTTGAGTGAAGCTGCCGACCCTGCCAATAAATTGGGATTGTCCTGCATGCACAGCCTCCCCCCAGGGCTCAGCCTAACCGTTCCCCCTATGGGGCTTTGATAGCTGCCGGCCGGTTGGCCAGCAAACTTGGTGGAATCACTCACCAAGAAAGTTTTGTCGGGCTTTACGCGCATGAACACCTTCATGACCGCATCGGGCAAATGAAACCCATCTGATATCATACTTGTCCAGAGCCCATCCAAAGCCAGCTGATCCCAGATATAATTGGGATGTCTCGGCAAGGAAAGGTGGGCGGCATTCCCCAAATGCGTCGAAAGGTCCGCCCCTACCTCAACGGCCTTTCCAAGCTGGTCGGTCTTGGCCGCGGTATGCCCAATGGCTACGTGGATTTGCTCGGCCACACATTTTTTTATCACCTCGTTGGTTTGATCATGTTCGGGAGAAAGGGTGACCAACTTGATCTTTCCCTTCGCCACTTTTTGAAGACGGGAAACCAGTCCCCAGTTTGGTGCTTGCACATATTTAAGCGGATGCGCTCCCCGAGGCCCCGCATCCTTACTGATGAATGGGCCTTCCAAATGGATCCCTGCTATTGTTCTGGCTATCACCGGGTCCTGGCAGGCTTGTACTATCTTCTTGATGGCATCCGACAATGCTGCTTCACTGGCCGTGATCAACGTCGGAAAAAACGTCGTCACGCCATTTTCCCAAAGTCTCCGCGTACAGGATACCACTTCATCCACCGTAAGGCCGGGTTCGTTAAAATCCACTCCCTGAAATCCATTGACCTGTAGATCTACCAGTCCGGGAGCAATCATCAGGGAAGAGGAAATATGCTCTTGTTCTTCCATGCCAGTAATCCATTCCCCATCAAATGTCAGCCGGATAGGCCGTTGTGTTTGATAGTGGATGCCTTCGATATGTTCTATTTTCCCCATACTAATCCTGATTGCTTAATCCATCAATTAATTGGTCGACCTCGGGTGATATTTCTCCGGTTCCAAAGAGTCCTGTGACCACGAAGGTAAGGAAAGCGACCAAGGTAGGTGCTCCTATTTCCACGGCCAACGAGCCCACTGGGCAAATTTTAAGCAATACAAATGTGAAAAGCCCGGAAAAAACAGCAATCATGGCCGACATTGCGCCGCTCCTTTTAAATGCGGGCAGCAGACCCAAGATCATGGGAATCGCTATGGGCCCCAACAAGGCGGCAAACCATGAAATCATTAAACCGAAAACGCCCCCGAAATGGGCGGCATTGACAGCGATGACAATGGTCAATATGGTAAAGCACAACGTAGTGACACGTGCCAGGGTCAGGGCCTGGGCCTTGGAAAAGCGCTTGACCTGCGGAAACAGCACCGGTAAAATGTCCCTGCTTATAACCGCTGAAACCGTATTGGAATCCGAGGCCGTCATGGAAAGCGTGTTGGCAAACAGTGATGCCAACACCAATCCTATCAGTCCATTGGGAAGGAACTCCAACACCATTTTACCATAGGACAAAGTCGGGTCTACGAGGTTTTCAAAAAAAACCGGTGCAGCAAACATGGGATAAAACAGGACCAAGGGCCATATAAAATAAAGGACCGAAGAAAGCAAAGCGGCCTTTTTGGCCACTTTACCGGAGGTGGTGGATATAAACCGGGTTGCCAGGTTCCAGGTCCCACCACTATAGCTGAAAAAATTGATCATCAGCATTGCGGCCGCAAACCCAATGGTGTAGGGATCATGGAAGAATGCCCCATGCGATTCGGGAAGCCGGTCCCAGAGGGTGAAAATTCCCGAAATACCGTCACCCAATTTGAAGAGGACCATGACAAACATGGTAAGGCCCGCCAACAATTGAATGATAAACTGTCCAAAGTCATTCCATACATCGGCCCAGAGTCCCCCGATGGTGATATAGATCAAAGAGATAAAGCCCACCAGCAGTATCCCGAAAGTGATGGAAGTTCCACTAAAGACATTCAACAAAATCGCAATGGCGGCCAATTTTCCTCCCGTATCAAAAATTTTGATGACAGTACCTATCCAAGCGATCATCTGCTGGGTGGGAAGATTATAGCGGATCAACAAATACTCCGTGGGCGACTGGACCCCAAAGGTCACCCGCAACCTGGCCCATCTTGGCGCAATGTAAAAGGCAGCGACCAAAACGGCAATGGCCACGGTCAAAGCCCACCAGACATAAATGGTAAATCCATGGGTATAGGCTATCCCTGCATAGGCTACGAATACAGCCCCGCTATAGCCTGAAACATGGTGGGATATCCCAGAAAGCCACCAAGGAAGCCTCCCTCCTGCCGTATAGAAATCTTCCGAATTCCTTACCCGGAAATAAGCCCACAGCCCAATGGACAGCAGCATCACAAAATATAGTCCCAGTACGATCCAATCCAGCAGCTCCATGTTACTTTAACTTTGCCAATCGGTGGTACAAGACGTTCATTGGCAGCTCCCGTTGTCTGTTGAGCTCCGCTATTTCGGCATCATATAGAAAACCGGAATTCAGGTCGGCAAATTCTTTGCCCAGTACTTCGGAGCGATCCAGAACAGCTTCCATTTGCAGGATAAGGCTCGGGACAAGCGCCTGTGTGAACGCTGGCGAATTGTACACTTCATCCACTTCTTTATAGTCCAAATAGAGCATTCGCAATTTTGCCATTAGCTTAAAATGAAGGAATTCTTCCACATTCCGGCCAGGATCAAGCTGCAATACCGGATCGCTGACCTGTCTGTAATGTTGCTTGACCTCTTCCACATTTTTGCTCTTCACCGGTTTGGCGTCCGAGATCAGCTCCCGCTGAAAATTCAAAAACTCCCACAGCCGTAACGATTCCTGTCCGTCCAGACCAAATCTCTCCGAAGCATAATCCAACACAAATTCCCGGGGAGCAAATTCCTCGGGATGGGACAGGGCCGCAGCGTAGCTGGCTATCAAAATCCTGAACCCTGACATGGGATAGGTATTCCTGATCTGTACCATATTGGCAACATCGTAGCCTACGTCCCAGGTAAAACCATACAGTCCGGAAGTGGACCAGGAGGTCATGACCATTCCTTCATACCCGCTTTCTCTGGAAAAGGGAATAAAGTCCCGTTGATTGTTGAAATGGGTCCGCCAGTTGGTCATGTACCAATTGTCCGGATGACTGCGGATGGATGGTGCTCCCCAAAAGGCAAACCCTAACTCCTGCAGTTTGGATATATCCCCAAAATGGTTGGCCTTCCAGCCATAGTTCCAATCGACAAACACGGTTTCTTTGGGCAGCTCGGCAGCGGCCTCGGGATACTTCAGGATAATATCTGCCCACATCAATGGGGTTTTTCCATTTTCGATGACCAGGTTGGCGATCATTTTCATGTGGTCGACAAAAAGTTGGGATTTGCCGACCTCTTCCACCCTGGCACGACATAGATCACAGTGCCCCAGCAAGTACGTCTCATCTCCACCAATATGGATATAATCCGAATTATGGGTTTGGGCCAAATCTTCGAACAGGGACTGGAACAGGACTTCACTTTCTGCTATTTTCATGGGACATAGCTGGGAAATGTCCTTTCTGTCTTCTTTCAGCTCACTGTATCTTGGATTTCTTAATATGTATTCCACATGTCCCAGGCTTTGTTGCAAGGGAACGACCTGAATCCCCAATTGATCACAGTAGGCGATAAAATCATCGATTTCCTCACGACTGTATGAAAACTGGTTGGCAATGGTCAGGTGGTCCTTGAACGGATAGGTCGCCTCCCATTCCATCACGAGCGTATTCAATCCAAAATCCGCCATTTGCCTTGCAAAATCCTTCAACGCCTCGGGCGTCATCACTTGGACGCGAAGGTCCAAATGGAAGCCTTTCACATTAAAGTCGTCACCTTTCACAGCTTCCTTTACTTGGGGATATGCTGCGATGGACTGAATAAGGCACAGAAGGCATATCACCAGGCGATAGGCTGCTAATGGAGGAAGTACCTGCTTGTGGGGGGCTTTGCTTTTGGTGGGTGTTTCCAAGGGATCTTTTATTTTATTTAATTGAATTTATTTCGTTATTCTATAGGACCGTTCGTCGAGCTTCGCTACGGCCTCTTTGTTAAAATAGAACATGCAATTGGGATGGGTGGTCAGAATGGATGCGGGGCACTCCGTGCTGACAGGTTTGGTCAAGGTATCGCTGACCGCCTGGCTCTTATTTTCACCTAATACGACACATACCATCGCCTTTGCTGCCATTAGGGCGGGAATAGTGAGCGTAACCGCACTGGTCGGGACATCATCCAGATGGTCAAAACACTTGTCGTTTACCTGCTGGATCCTACATGCTTCATCCAATTCGACCACTTTAACCACCAGGGGGTCATCAAAGTCCGCCACCGGCGGGTCATTGAAAGCGATATGTCCATTCTCACCTATGCCCAGACAGACCAAGTCTATGGGGGCTTCGGCAATCAGGCGCCCATACCGAGAAAGTTCACCATCAATATCGCCATGTGTCCTGATCAAATTTACTTTTTTAAAGGGCAATTTGGAAAACAACATCTGCTCCAAATAGGATGCGAACAATTCCGGGGCACCTGCCCTGAGGCCAATGTATTCGTCCATATGGAAGGCGATCACTCTTTCCCACTTTATCTGGGTTGATTGCGCCAAATAAGATAGCATTCCCGTTTGGGAAGGGGCGGCCGCAAAAACGATTCTTACTTCTTCCTGGGCAGCCTGCAAGTTTACGATACATTGCTCTACTTCTTTCCCCGCGGCCGTTCCCGCCAGTTTTCGGTCGGAAAAGACATGGATGTCTTTTTGAAGGTCTATCATTTTTTTTTAAGAAAGCGGGCAGGACATCCCATCGTTGACCGGACAGGCTGCTCCTTACCCTCTATAAGTTAGTTAAAACGCTGTTAATACTATAATTTTTTGTTCCCTGAGGGAGTCGTGATTGTTTTCATTCGATACGGATGTCCACCTCGAAGGTGTCAAGTTTTGCTCCTGCCCTATCCCGAGCCGAAAGGACCAGCTGGTCTTCTGTCCCCTCTCCGTTGTGGATATAGACCAAGTTCATGACATTGATGTCATTTTGGGTGAACCGGTCGCCCGGTTTTAGGATGGTCGCTCCACTGACCAGCCAGCCTTCCTGGGCAGCTTCCTCCACGGTATAGATGATGTCATTGGCCGATGCCCCCGTTACTTCCAGCATCCCCGCGTCCAGGGCCACACTACCGCCCGATTCCACTGATATTCCCGTGTTGGTCTCCAGATCAAGCACACTGTTTCCTGTGGCAATGATGGCGATGATCATGGGGGCAGGCAATGTTTCGTGCTCCTTGGAGGCCAGATCATTGGTTTCGTCTCCTGTATCCTGGCCATCGATCATCAGGGAAAGTTTCCCCCTTTGCTCAAGGCCTCCGTAGAAATCCGTCAAATCGAAATTGAAGGAACTGACCTTAGCGGTGGTGATGGTGGCAATTGGCGGGTCGACCGGCATGGTGGCATTGTTCCAGTTCAGGCCCATCTCGGTCCAGGTGGTATCAGGTACCTGATAAAGGTTCATGTCCAGATTCTTTGCATGGGTAAAGGATACGCCCACTTCAAACCGGAGATCGGTGATGACGCCCTCTGAAGGCAGTTCCTTCAGATCGAACATGAGGTACGCCTTTCGGTCGTAATCCCCATCACCTGTCACGTTTTTAACTTTTAACAGATTGTCAGCGCCGAAATTCCTACTGGCTGCTGCTCCGCCATTTATATAGGTATCTGCCAATGGAAATATGGTATCCGTTTTCACCGAAGGATCCAGCTCGTCCAAATCGGTGGATGCTGCCGAAAAATAAACGATTTCGTTTACCACATGGATCACCCCGTTGGTAGGCTCAAGGTTTGAGGTGGAAATTTCCCATTGCTTGCTGGTCCCCTGATTGACCAGCCCCACGAAATTGGTGTTGTGGGAAAGGTACATCACCTGACCGCTTTCGGTGGTATATGGTATCGGCAAATTACTTTCGAACAATTCTGGATCGGTAAACAGCACCTTGTTGTCGACGATGTGGTACCTCAGGAGGTTCCTCAAGATCGGCACCGGCACATCTTCCAAACTTCCATAGGCATTTGCTTGGAGATATTCCCCAAAGGCCCTGTCGGTAGGGGCGATAAAGGTTTTGGTTTCGTCTGCGCGGTAGGCATCGGACAGTCCGGCCAGGGCAATGGCAGAACTGAGCATGGTAAATGATTCGTGGGATTGGAAATACTCTAATGCAGACACTCCCAGCTTACCGGTAATGCCCGCCGGCCGGTAATCAAAATCCTCTTGGACCGTGCAGCCATAAAACACCGCTCCGGTCAGGACGAGCGCAAGTATGGCTCCATTTATTTTTATCGATAAACTCTTCATTGCTATTGGTTTTACGTTGAAAATTAATGGCACTGGTTTTACTCATAAAACCCATTCTGGCCCAAATTCGGATTCCTGTTTATGGCGTCCTGGTGTATGGGCCAAACCAGGTTTTCCTCTTCGCTCAGGCCGTTGATCGGCCCCATGACCTCCATTGCCTTTCCTGTCCTCACCAGGTCGAACCACCGATGCCCCTCATAACACAGTTCGATCGAGCGCTCGTGCAAAATGGCGGACTCCAAATCCCCATAAAGGGTCTGTGCGGCCGTCAAGGTAAGGCTTTCCAGTCCCGCCCTGGTCCGAATGGTATTCAATAGGGACAGGGCTTCCTCGGCCTCTCCCAATTGGTTATGGGCTTCCGCTTTCAGCAAGATGATATCCGCCAACCTGACCATGACGATATTGTTCGCAGACGGATCGGGACTTTCGTCATTGAACCCCTCTCCAAAAAATTTCCAGATCTTTCGCGGTTGGGCAGCGGTCACATCGTAAATGAGCCGTTGCCTTTGGTCACCTTCCTCAAAGGAATCCCGAAAGGACTCACTGGGAAAGAAATTACTGTCCGATCCCAAGGCGTACAACACGCGCAGGGAATTGGTCTGCACTTCATTATAGCCTATTTCAAAAATGCTTTCATTGGAGTACCCTTGCGTAAAGATCTTTGACCAGTCACTGATGGATACCAAACGGTACAAGGAATTGTCCAGTACTTTTTCCGCCGCAGCAATCGCAGCGGCATAGTCTCCCCGCCACATGTACACCTGGACCAGTAAGGCATTGGCCCCTCCTTGGGTAATCAGGTTCCTGTCCCTTTCGCCCCCAAAACTTGCCCTGCAGTGTTCGGCTGCAAACAAGAGATCTTCTTCTACACTTTCCAGAACGGTCTCGGTGTCGGTACGGGTATTGAACAGGTCCTGCTGTACGCTTTCATAAGGTTCCAGAATCAAGGGCACATCTCCCCATACCCGCACGGCATAGAAATAGCACAAAGCCCTGAGGGCCCTGGCCTGCCCCAACAACTGTAACCCGAACTCTTCCCCTTCCTCAAAAACAGGCGGGATGTATTTTATGGCATAGTTGGCCCTGCTAATGGTCCTGTAAAGGTTGTCCCATCGTGCCGAGTTCAGCGTGGGGTTCAGGTTGTTTTCCTGTAGCAGAAAGGGATCCCCGGACTGGTTGGTGCTTACCGCATCCGCCCTCCCTTCTCCCCACAGGGAAAAGTTCAAGGAGAAAGCGGACTGTGCCGCATCGTATATGCCATAGACCCCGGATTGCGCGTCACTCGAAGTCTTATAAAATCCCTGGGCGGAAAAGCTGCTGACCGGGTCTTTGTCCAACATGTCCGAACATGAGAAGAAAACGAGCGCCAGCATTGTCATAAAGGTATTCGTGCTAATTTTCATAAGTTTTTTCATTTACAGTCCAATTGATAGGCCTACGATCACCGTTCTACTTTGGGGATATGATCCCTCGTCCACTCCTATTCTCAGTCCGCTGTACGAACTGACATCAGGATCAAAACCGGTATAGTTGGTCCATGTGACCAGGTTGGTGCCCGTCACATAGGCATCCAACCGGGACAGTCCAATACGGTTGACCAATTCCAGCGGCAAGGAGTAGCGCAGGTTCACGTTCTTCAATTTAATGTAAGAGCCATCCTCTACCCATCTGCTCTGTATCCTGCTGTCACTCTGCAGCGGATCGTCCTGTACAGGTTTTGGAAAATCGGTAATGTCCCCTTGTTCCCTCCACCGGTCAAGTGCAGCGGTGGACAGGTTGTTGTATCGTACAATGGAATTACGCTGGTGGTTGATCTCGCTGTAGATCTCCCCTCCATAGGAAAATTGAAACATAAAGCTCAGGCTGAAGTTTTTATAGGAAAGGTCATTGGTGATCCCACCGAAAAAATCCGGTGTGGCATTGCCGATGACCTGTCTGTCATTTTGATCGATCACATTATCCCCGTTGAGGTCATGCCAGATGGGATCCCCTCCTTCGAATACGGGTCCCTGGGATCCATTGGTGACACCATTGATATTGTCTTCATCCCTGGCATAAACCCCATCAAATCGCCACCCGTAAAACGTACCGATCGGATATCCTTCCTGAAGGATATGGAAATTTCCGTTTTGGATAAAACCATTGGTCAACAGCTCCTCGGGCAATTCCTTGACGATGTTGGTGTTTTTACTGATGTTGAGACTTGTACTCCAGGTGAAATGCCGGGTGGCAACATTGTGTGTATTGAGCAGCACTTCGATTCCCTTGTTCCGGATCTTTCCGATATTTTGGGTGATGTACCCAAAGCCCGTTTCCCTTGGAATGGGCACATTATAGAGCAGGTCCTTGGTGTCCTTGATGTATGCATCTACGGTCAGGCCAAGCCTTCCCTGCCAAAAGGCCAGGTCCATTCCCGCATTATACTGGGTAGTGGTTTCCCATGACAATCCCGAATTGGGCATCACTGTAGGCGCGGCCCCGGAATAATCCAGGTAGTTGGCCCCCACCATAAACTCTCCTTGCGAGGTGTAGTTCCCAATCGCCTCGTTACCTGTCTGGCCCGCGCTAAAGCGCAATTTGCCATCATCAAGCACTCCCGCACCGTTCAAAAACGGTTCATCGGAAAACCTCCATCCCACAGACGCCGAAGGAAAGAACCCAAAACGATTGTCCCTTCCAAACCTGGAGGAACCATCTGCCCTCAGATTGGCTTCGAAAAGGTACCTCCGTTCATAATCGTAGGACACCCTTCCAAAGTAGGAAAGCAGGGAATGTGATGTGGCTATGTTCACCTCTTGGTTTGAAATGGTCCCGGCCCCGTTCAGGGTCCGGATATCATCACTTGGAAAAAACATCCCGTCCAATCCTGTGCGCTCATAGTCCCAGTCCTGGTAACTGAAGCCCAAAAGACCACCCAGATTGTGCTTTCCATCGACTTGCTTTTGATAGGTCAGTATATTTTCATTGGACCAGGTCAGGTTATTGGTGGAACGGACCGAGCCCGTATTGTACCCCTCCCTATAATCCAGGGTCGAGGGAATGAAGGTATCCTCTTTCATGGAAAGGAAGTCCACGTTGACGGAGGTCCTGAACTTCAGGCCTTCGGCCAATTTGTATTCGAGGTATTGGCCGGCAATGATGCGGTTGCTCTTGTTGAGATTTGTAGAAAGCTCTGCAAGCCCCACTGGGTTCCGTTTGCCAAACTGGTACCCGTTGAGGGAACCATCGGGCAGGTACATCGAATATGACGGAGGGCGGATCAGCAATTCCCTGATGATGCTAAGGTTTCCGGTGCCCGCCGCATTGATCCTGTTGTTCACGCCATTTGAATAGGATATACTTTGCCCTACCGTAAGGCGATCGGTCACATTGAAGTCCACGTTGAGCCGGGAAGTGATCCTGCGGTAGTTCGAATTGAGGACGATACCGTCTTGGTCCAAAAACGAGGAACTCCAAGCATACCTTACATTTTCGGATCCTCCCTGCACGGACAGGTCCACACTGGTCTGGACGGCTTTTCTGAGCAGTTCACGCTGCCAATCCACATCTCCATTATTGGTAGAGCTCAAGGAATCGACAACAGCAAAAATAGGTTCCCGTCCATCATCGGAATTGGCGTAGGAATCCAGCACGGCACTTCTGTATTGGCTCGCATTGAGCACGTCCAGCTTTCTGGTGATCTGGCTTACCCCTGAATGTACGTTCAAGTTAATTTGTGCCTTTCCATCCTTTCCCCTTTTTGTGGTGATCAACACGACCCCATTGGCCGCCCTGGAACCGTATATGGCCGTTGAGGAAGCATCCTTCAATATTTCAATTGACTCGATATCCGCTGGATTAATGGCCGCCAATGGATTGAGGCCAAAATTTTCGGATCCGTTCAATGACGAGGTCACGTTCGTTTCGATCGGAACACCATCAACTACATACAGGGGATTATTTCCTGCATTCAGCGAGGAGTTACCGCGAATATTGATGGTCATTCCTCCCCCAGGTGCCCCTGAATTGGAGGTCACCTGGACTCCGGCCGCCCTTCCCTGTAAAAGCGATATGGGATCCTGCACGTTTGTTTTGCGAACCTCTTCGCTTCCTACCGAGGCAATGGCCCCTGTCAAGTTCCTTTTTTCCTGGACACCATACCCGACGATGACCACCTCGTCCAGATCACTTGTGTTCGAGACAAGCTCCACATCAATTACGGACCGACTGCCGATGGGGATTTCCTTCATGGAATATCCCAAATAAGAGAACATCAACACATCTTCGGTAGAGACATCCTGAATGGAATAGGCCCCGTCCAAATCGGTTACCACCCCTTTGGAAGTTCCTTTTACCAAAACGGACACCCCGACCAGAGGATCTCCACTTTCTCCGTCCTTTACGACTCCTGTCACGTTTTTCCCTTGCGCAAACAAACTAAAAGACCAAACCATATTTAATAGAATCACCAATGCTGAAAACCATGATTTGGCCTTTACATACCTGTTAAAATGCCCCATAGAATTTGGATTAAAATGTTATCAGAAGAATTTTCATAATCGTATTATCCAAATGTAAACCCAATGCAAATTAATAGCAAACGTTTGCATATATTTTTCATAAAAATTTCAAAAAATCAAAGGGAGATTACTGATTCCCGAATTGTATCCCTACTGAAATGTTGGGGAAGGGTTCTAAAATTATTCTTATATTGCAAACGTTTGCCGAAAGTTTTCCATGAACAAGAAAAGAATTACCTTAAAGGATCTGTCCAAAGAGCTGGACCTGGCCGTTTCGACCATTTCACGGGCCTTGGACGACCACCCGGGCATAAGTCCGGAAACAAAGGAAAGGGTCAGGTCAAAAGCCGAAGAACTGGGCTTTACCCGTAACTCCATTGCATCGAGTTTCAGAAAAAGCAAAACACATACGATCGGGGTAATCGTGCCGCAAATCGACATTCACTTCCATTCTCTGGTCATCAGCGGAATTGAGGAACATGCCCATAAGTCGGGCTACAACGTAACGATCTTCCAAAGCAGGAATTCCTTTAAACGCGAAAAGAGAATTACCGACACCCTGCAGAACAATATGTTTTCAGGTGTGATCATTTGCCAGGGAGCAGAAACAAGGGGCATAGACCATTTCAGGAAACTCAAAAAGATGAAGATGCCAATGGTATTTTATGACCGGGTTCCCACGGGATTTGAAGCCAACAAGGTCATCATCAATGATTTTGAATCCTCCATGCGGGCCACGGAACATTTGATCGAAAATGGATGTCAAAAAATAGCCCATATTGGCGGGCCCCAGACAACGGGAATATTCAAATCCCGCTATGAAGGTTATAGGAAAGCACTGGAAAACCACCGGTTGGAGATTTCCTCCGATCTTGTCCACTTTACCAAAGGGCTTACCTATGATGAAGGCCTATCAGCCGCCAAGGAACTCCTTTCCCACCGTGTCAAGCCAGATGGGATTTTTTGTTCCAACGATTACACGGCGGTCAGTGCCATCCAGGTATTTCAAAAAAACGGCTTCAAGGTCCCTGACCAGGTGGCCGTCGTCGGTTTCAGCAATTATCCCATTTCCAAGATCATAGAGCCCAACCTTTCGACGGTAAACGACCGGGCATTCGAAATGGGCCTGGCAGCGGCCAAACTTCTTATCAGACAAATCGAAGAAGATGGGAACGATTTGATCGAATCGGAAATTGTCACCCTAAAGACCGAACTGATCATCAGGGAATCCAGTTCAAAGTAATCGCGGCAGTTTTTTATACGACCAGACCTGCTGTTGGGCGACCGTCAATCCTAACAGCCATGTCAATATATTCCCCTATACCTTCACAGCTTGAAAATCCATGAAAGAAACATGCTTTGCACCTACCCTTTCATGGTATTGAGGCATTCTCTTTTAACCTACTAGAACCAAACCAACAATCTTCCTTTTGATTATAGGTTCCCCAAAAGACCTTCAACCCTTGGTTTTCAACAAGAATTTCAACCTGTTGACTACGTCTTATTGGGCAACAAACATTTAGCCCCGCCCAAACCTTTGCCCCCAATGACCATCCTCCGCAATTGTCCCCACAACATGGACCAGCGTTCCGCCTGACATTGCCATAGGTATTCCTTCCGACTATCGTCCTGTCCCCTGTTGCGGTGCATTCGATATGAAGAAAACCATTTTTCTTGATAATGGCCATGGTGAAATCCCAATGCAATTTTAAGGATATGTTAAATTCCGTGCAGAAGTTAAATTTTAACATTTCCGGAGCGGGAAAGCCCATATGTTTGTCCAACATCTATTGATCCCCTTACTTCCGATCAAGAATTTCGGATGTCAATGCATTCGTTTAACACCATAATCAACAAGCTATATGAATTTATTGCGAGTACACACGTTCGTCTTTCTGCTGCTGCTTGCCTTCTCCTGCAAACCAAAACAGGCAGCCCAAACGGCCGGGATCTGTTTACCCTGGGCCTTTGGGCAAGCCTGTTTGTCCATCTTTGATCGAGTTTTACTGAAAAATCATAGGATTTAAACGTAACATTATTGGGACCTGGATGTGCAGAGTTGTTTGCAAGGATAGCCCTATCCGATCACCAAGTGGCATCTACACCAAAACAGCCTTAGTTGTTGCGTGCCCATTTATTTCATAGGCAATACCGCGGTCTTGGGCAGTAAAACACTTACGAGCAAGCCGATTGCTTATGACCATTTGCAGATGGTTTTTCGTTAATCAACGTGTTTGTTTCATTGATCCTTCGCTGTTTCAAATTCAGGTGTTCATCACCATACATGCGTGTGTGCAATGCGACAATAAAAATGGTCGCTTGCGACTCACAGGAAATAAAGCCTCCATATTTCCACCCGAATTTTCCGATCCCCTCCACGGCCAGAGGTATTACTGCCCGATCTGCGGCGTCCCCCACCTCCAAACCAACCGAAAAGAACCACTAACGGGGCAAGTATTTTTCATGGGGCACCGAAAGACATGCCCCATGAATTCAACCCATTGTTCGGTTCCACCCTACAATTCACGATAAAACCATTTTTGACCTGACAGCTCTCTTGATGGGTTTTTCCTATGCGCATCCCTTGGATAATGAACTGTCAGGCCGGGACACCATCAAATTGCGGTTTCTGTTGGGCAGCTAACGAGAACCCCTTATAAAGGTGTTTGATCCTTCCAATAGACCCGCGACTTATATATTTTCACACTTTCGTCCGTGAGTGTATCCGCTGGGTTGGCAAAATAAACATGATGGGTCCACCAACTTACTTCCCCCTTGGTATAGACCAGTTCCTTGGTCCCGGAATGGTAATTGATGGATTTCACATGGCCTACGTTCTCCAGTTGGTCGAATGGGCCAAACTTGTTGGTTTGCAAGTTAAATTCCCAAACACTATTGGTCGTTGAAAAAAGCAGCTTTTGGTCCTTTGTCAGATAGAGGTCATGTCCGCTTTCATCGGGTATTTCCCAAAAGGCTTTCATTTCCAGTTTCGGGGTGGTACTATCCCACTCTTTCAGTTTGTATTCCCGGAGCTCACCATACCCCAACGCAAATAAACTTTCCCGGTCTTCTACCCATACCACACCATGTCCGGAATATAGACTATCGGAATAGAGCACCTTGTTTGGTTTTAGGGCATCAAATAATTGGATGGCATTGCCTCCGCTGGCGGTGG
Source organism: Echinicola vietnamensis DSM 17526 (assembly GCF_000325705.1). Classification (NCBI taxonomy): domain Bacteria; kingdom Pseudomonadati; phylum Bacteroidota; class Cytophagia; order Cytophagales; family Cyclobacteriaceae; genus Echinicola; species Echinicola vietnamensis. Next base: position 5,162,300 of record NC_019904.1, read on the forward strand.
ACAGGGCCACGGCGATCCTTCCTTCAGGGAGGTATTCGGCAGAATGGGCATTGGGCACATGGGCATAGAACAAGGTATTGCCAGTTGACCTTTCTATCAATGCTGCCCCACCACCTGAAGAGGTGACCAATAGCCGGTTGTCCCCCACGGGTTTGCACTCATCGTTGGTTTTAAAATAACCGACATACCCCGGAGGCATGCCATTGGAATTGGCGGCACTCCACTCCCATTCTTTTTGATAACCTCCGTCAGTTGGATGGAATATAAGGACTTTGTCATCTCCACAGACAATCAACTCCCTTACGGAAGAATCCGGACGGATGTGGTTATGTTCGTTGTCAGCCCTACTTACACAAGCGGCAACCGTTGTAGCGGCCAAAAATACCAAAATCAATACGTTCGTTTTCATATATCCATTAGTTAAATCCTACCATCCAGGATTTTGTTCCAGTTCTGGGTTGAGGGTAAGTTCTTCCGTGGGAATTGGTTTTAGGTACTCATGATCTTCAAACCCGGGGAGTATGGCGTTATACGGAACTATACGTCCTTGATTATCCTCACTTAGCCCATGGATTTCGGACATTCTGAAATACTGCACCCCTTCGATCTGGTCGGCAGGTGGAGTTTCATCATATTCCAGGACATAGAGATTGGGATTGCCATCACCATTTAGATCAATGTACTCTTCGAGCCCCTTCACATAGATACCTTCGTATTTTTCCCTAAACAAATGACCTTCCTTCCAACGTTTTAAGTCATCAGTCCGAAACCCTTCGAAGGCCAGCTCAACCCGTCTTTCCCTTCTTATTTCCAAAACCAAGGGATCAGAAGTATGATCGTACATCCTGTCCAAAAAGCCGTCGACTTCCACGGGGAGGCTCAAGTGTGGCATCCCTACCCTTTCCCTGATGGGATTTATGGTCTGGTCTATCCCCTGTTGACCGAGCTCGCCAAGTTCTGCTTTGGCCTCGGCATAGTTGAGCAATACCTCTGCATACCTAAAAATAATCACATCACGATAACCACCCCCCTGATCTTCAATGGGGGGTCCTACCCGTTTATGGACCATATAACCTGTTACATTTTGGGAAAAGTCGGAAACAGCTTCCTTTTCAGTACCTACCCGCACATACCCCGGGGAGACCAGTGTTTGGGAAAGCCTCGGATCGCGGTTCCGGAACTCGTTGAAATAGGACATCGTATCCCGCTTTTGGGCCTGAGGGTAGGCCTGTTGGAAAGTCCTTCCATCCTTCATCAGGTAGGTACCTACCAAGTCACGTGTGGCACCAAAATTACCGTTTGAAGTGGAAGTGAACAGCGGAGTATAATAAAAAGTCTGGGTGTCCGAGGAACGCGCCAAGATCACCTCTTCGGTATGGGCATCCTTTGGCTGGAAGAGCTCAAAATAATCGGTGTCGGCATTTCCGGTTTGGAATAAGGAATAGATAGCTGCATCCATGATGGACCTGCTGGCTTCGGCGGCTTCTTCCAGAAATTCATCGCTTTCCGAAAGGGCCGCTTCTGTATGGTATTTTCTCCAGGTCCCCTCATATAGGCATATCCGGGATTTTAGCGCCAGGGCGGTCCATTTGGATATACGGTTTTTAAAGGTTTCTGCTGGAAGGTGTGCTATGGCATAATCCAGGTCTTTCCTTACCGAATCCATTACCAGTATTCTTGAATCCCTTGGCTTGTACAGGTCTTCATCATTGGTGTCCAACACCTTTCCATACCACGGCACGTCTCCAAACTGCCTGACCTTGTCATAGTAGAACCAAGCCCTGAAAAACCTGGCCAGTGCCAGGCTCCTGCTTTTTACATTTCCTTCAAGATCGGCATGGCTCACATTTTCAATAAAATAGTTGATGTCCCGAAGCTGTCCCCAGCTCCACCCTCCGCTTCCAAGGGAGGTGGGAATGGAATAAATTCCCCTTCTTATGGCAGGGGGATTGCCGATGTGTTCACTGTTGTCACTGGAAAAGTCCTCGGTAATCAGGTCTCGGTCGATATAACCGTAGAACCCATTGGAATATGTTTCCACGCTGCTTTCGTTGTTCCAGAAATCCTCGGTTTCTCCCAGTTCGGTACCGGGCGTCAGTTCAAGAAAATCATTGTTGCATCCCATTAAACTGACAACTGCTCCTACTAGCAATATTATGTTTTTCATCTTTTTGTACGGTTTTGTTGTTAGAGTTTTACCTGAAGGCCAAATGAGAATACCCTTTGGATGGGATATGCGGTTCCCAGCCCTACCCTGCTTTCATTGGCATCTGGATCCTTGGTCAATCCTTCCGGATCCAAACTGAAGTGCAGGGCTGTTGTTTCCCAAAGGTTCTGACCTGAAAAGTACACCCTGACATGACTGATCTTGATCCTTTCGGTCAAGGAAGAAGGAATGGTATAGCCCACCGTCAGGTTTTTGAGCCTTAGGAAGGACGCATCCTGAAGGTACTTGGTCTGGGGTACGCCAAGGTCATTATTTCCCAAGGCCAGGTATCCTTGTGGTCTGGGAAAATAGGCATCAGGATTATCCGGTGTCCAACGCTCGTCCACGGTATGCTGTAGCATCACTTGGTACTTTCTGTTGTACGGACCCCAAAAATTCACGGCTTCTGCCCCTGGATAGATGTCCCTTTTGCCTACGCCACGGAAAAATACGTTAAGGTCAATACCTTTCCAGGCGCCGTTAAGGGTAATCCCATATTGGTACCTGGGGGTGGTATTACCGATTTTTCTATAATCCCCTGGATTCTCCAAGGTGCGTTCTCCAAAATTGATCACTCCATCACCGTTTATGTCCTGAAATTTGATCGTTCCGGCTGCAGCGTACGCTTTGTAGGAATTGGTCTCCAGCAGGGCCCCGTTCTGGGCTTCTTCATCTGTCTGAAAATATCCTTCGGTGGTCAAGCCCCAAATTTCCCCCAATTGCTGTCCCCGATAATAGTCGGCCAAGTAATTGGTCGGATTATAATAGTCGGTGATTTCGGAATGATAATCCGATATGTTAAACCTTACGCCATAGCTAAAGGGGTTCCTGCCGACTTTCCTCGTGTCATTCCACGCAAGGTTCAGCTCCCATCCTTGGGTCTTGAGCGATGCAATATTTTCCTTGGGAACGGTAGCTCCGAACACAGAAGGGAGGGACCTGAAATTGGCCAGCATATTATCGGTATTGCGCTGGTAAACGTCAAGGGTGGTCGTAAGCCTATTCCTAAAGAAAGTGGCGTCCAGACCAAAATTCAACGTTTCAACGGTTTCCCAAGTAAAATTGGCCGATTTTGGGTTCGGGGACGAAGTATAGTTGACCCGCTCTCCCTCCAGCGTATAAGCCGATTGGCTTACGCCCATGATGGGGATATAGTCATAGGAGCCAATATTGGCATTCCCTATGGAGCCATAGGAAACCCTAAGCTTAACGTTATTGACCGTGGAGCGGATGTTGTCAAAGAACGATTCCTCTGAGATCCGCCAAGCACCAGAACCTGCAATGAATGCATGGCCCCTGTTTTCTTTGGCAAACTTTGAAGATAGAAAGTAGCTGCCGTTAATTTCCAATAAGTACTTTCCGTTCCAATTATAGTTTATCCTTGTAAACACACTGCGGCTGGCGTTCTTGTCATCGTCATCGCTGACATTGGCCACTCCGGATGCCAGGTTCAGCGAGTGCTGGGGAACCTGGAGGGGATACTCCCGGTCGGCATAGGAATAGAGATAGTTATAGCTTTCTTGGTTGTACCCGGCCATTACCGTCAGGTTATGGAGGCCATAGGAAGTGTCATAGGTTCCATAGGCATTGATATTGTTACGAATGGTCCTCCATCTGCTCCGATAGATCTTGGATGGCCCGGCATCGGCATAATAGTCGAGCACAATGTTTCTATTGTTGAATGAATTGGAAAGGTATGGGCCCGTATTGTCCCACCAGCGTAATTTTTCCGTGTTGGTAAACTGATAGGTACCATCGACATGTAGCTTTAATTTACCGCCAAGGATTTTCCAGTCTACTCCGATGGTTGACTTGGTATCGTGCATGGCCTGTTCGATGCCGGATTGATTTTCTACAAACTCCCTATAAAAGCCGATATCGGTAGGGACCATTTCCCCGTCAATTTCCACATACTCAGGCATCATGGGGTTGGAGTTTTCTATGAAGCGCCATACATTCGAGGTAAACCCGTAAAGGTATTGGTTGGGGTGTTCTTCATCCCTTTTGACCAAACTTGTACTGTTAAACACCGAAAGGTTTTCGGTTACGTTGTAAGTAATGTTCGACCTAAGGGTGTAACGGTTGATCTTTTCCGGCTTGAAGCTGAGTGCTCCCTCTTCATGGTTAAAGTCGCCCGAAAGGTAATATTGGAACTTCTTGTCCTTGCCGCCCACACTGAAGCGGTGGTTTTGTTTTGGCGTAAGGTCCCTGAACCACAGGTCATAATAATTGTACACTTGTCCACCCAAGAGCAAGTTGGGCCTACCGCCTATGTCTTCCACTGTAGCATGGGGAAGGGAGGGATCAGCGGCCACTTGCTCGGGATACGCTATTTGGGCATCGGTAAAATAATTATGGCCAATATTGGCATTGAATTCATTTTCATTGATACTAAGGTAGTCCAAAGGGTTATCGTACAGTTCGGGAACCCTTGTCGGTTTGCTGAAACCAAAATAATTGTCATACCTCACCGACATCGCCTCATTCCCCCTTTTGGTGGTCACCAGGATCACACCAAAAGAAGCGCGTGCACCGTAAATGGCCGTGGAAGCGGCATCTTTGAGCACGGAAATTTCTTCAATATCATGGGGGGATATATTGTTGAGATCGTTGGTCGTCTGCGGTACCCCGTCTATTACGATAAGTGGCCCACCACCATTGATAGAAGTACTTCCTCGGATATTGAAACCCGCTGCCCTTCCCGGTTTGCCATCGGCAATGTCGACATACACGCCGGGCAATTGTCCCAACAGGGCTTCCCCTATGGTATTGACCTGCAGTGCGGAAAGTGACTTTCCTCCAATATTGTCCACTGCCCCGCTAAGGTTGGCTTTCTTCTGTTCTCCATAACCCACTACCACTACCTCTTCCAGAACTCCTTCTTTTGGGGAAAGCGATATGGTAAACTGGTTCTGGTTGCCTATCTCGATGGTCTTTGGCTCATAGCCCAAAAATGAAACGCGGAGACGTCTAGCCTTTCCGTCCACGGTCAACTCAAAGCGTCCTTCCAGGTCGGTGACAGTCCCTTTGGAACCTCCTTCTACAATGATGGTCCCCCCCACAATAGGCTCGTCAGTTTCCGCATCGATGACCTTTCCCTTCAGGGTGCGGTCTTCTTCTACGGGTTTTCTGCTTTTGTCCTGGGTATTTACAGCGGTGACAAAAATGCTTTCGTCTATTCTTCTGAACTGAAAATCGCATTGTTCGGTGATTTTCTTCAGGACGGTCCTTAGATCGGCATCCAGTTTCAAGGTAATTTTTTGTTGGCTTTGAATCAGCTTTTGGTTGTAGGCAAACCTAAAGTCGGTCTGGTGTTCCAGTCCAGATAAGACCTCTACTAGGGAAGCCTTGTGGGCATCTACCCTAACATGGTAATCTTCCAGTCCCTGACTATTGGAAGGATTGGCCAACAGGGCCTGTAAGCAGACCAGTTGAATCAAAAATACCCTAAAAGTGTGCTTGGTTAGAATCACGATTCGTTTACGTAAATAAATTTTCATAATTTTAGGTGTTTATTTCAATAAAATGATTGGGAATAACTTCCCGGTTGTTGGCTGGATTGTTGCCGCAATCCAGCCTTTTTTTGGTCAATTTTGTTTTACATAGGCATTTGGTTACTTTTTACATCCGTGGTAATCAATGACAATACTTCCATCCTTTTGGATCCTGTAGTCAAAATCCACCAGTAATTGGAGTTGGCCGAGTAAGTGCTCAATACCGTTGTTTTTACAGATAGCCCTGATCTGGCAATGGTCATTTTGAAAATTTTCCAGTATTATTTCTGTGTGATAAAATTGGCCCAACAGTCTTATGGCATCTTTAAAAGACACCTTGTCAAATTCTATATACTCTTTTTTCCAATCAAGGACCTGCCCTGCATCTGCCCGTTGCTTATTTAATGAGCCGGACGATCGGTTAAAAACAACCGCTTCATCAGGTAACAGGATTGCCTTCATTTCAGGCTTCGCGGTTTGGCTTACCTGAACTTTGCCTGAAACGACCGTGACCATTTCCGTTTGGGATTCATGTGCATTGATGTTAAAGCTGGTCCCCAGCACCTTGGTACTCAAGGAGGCTGTTTCCACTATAAAAGGCTTTTGAACGTCCCTTGTTACCTCAAAAAAAGCTTCGCCTTCCAACGTTACCTTACGATGTTCTCCATAAAACTGCTCAGGAAAGGTAATGGCTGAACCTACATTCAAATGGACCTTCGTACCATCGCTAAGGGTGATCGTCGCACGCTGGCTGGCTGTAGTGCGCTTGGTGATCAGCTCGGCTTTAGGAAGTAAGGTAACGTACTTTCCTGCCAAAAAACCTCCTAGAATAACCAGGGCCAGTACCGCCGCAACTTTGACAAGGGGCTTCAACCTAATAAAAGGTCTATTTCTTTTGCCCAAAGTCATTTTCGAAGCCAGGTTATGCTCTAATCTCCCCTTGACATCCTCCGCGAGACGGTCATTCCATTGAAGGGGCTTTTGGCTGAAGTATATCTTTTTGTAGGCTTGGCGAATGGCCTCTTCCTCCTCTGGTGTTGTTTTTCCCTTGGCCTGTTGTTCAAGTAGTCTTTCAAATTCTCCTTTGTTCATGCTGCTCGTTTTTACACTTCTTTAGTAGCATGAAGCGGCCTGACTACCTGCCCGAAAACGAGAATTTAACAGTTTGGTAACCTGGGATGGCTACAGGTAAAATACCGTTAATACCAGCACATCATAAAGTTGTAATTTAGCCTTAAGGATCTTTTTGGCTTTGTGAAGGTGCCCTTCAACAGTACGGGGGGAAATGTTGAGATTGGAAGCGATTTCCTTGGCGGTATAACCTTCCTCCTTTTGTAGGCAATAGATCTCTTTACATTTTGGGGGAAGCGTGTCTATACTAATTTCTACAAACCTGTTCACCTCTTCCAGTTCCAGCGGATCGTAAGTCGGCACCTGCACTTCGTATATGCCCTCAATGGTATCCCAGTCCAACTCCCACTTTTGGTTTCTGATCACCGAAGACACCTGGTATTTTACTGCAGAATAAAGATAGCTCTTTATATGAGCAACGTCTTTTAGGGGGGCCTTCTCCCATAGGGAAAGAAAAATTTCCTGGACTATATCCTCTGACTGCTCGACATTCTGGAGCATTCGAAAAGTGAACCCAAACAACTTCTTCCAATAACGGTCAAACAGTTCTTGGAAGGCGGAATGGTCTGAGTCTTTTATTCTTTCATAGAGTTTTTGATCAGTTAATTCCTTCATTGATGTGGGTTTTAGCATTCCAAATCAAAGGGAAATTCCTTTAAATAGCACTTTTATCCTGTTAAGCAATGTTTAAGTTTTTGGCCGAGGACGGTACTTTTCCGGCGGTGTGGTTTCCTTGTGCCGATCGGTGTTCGGAAAAACCTTCACGGGAAGACCAGAAATCGAAGGATGGATTGCAGCGGCAAATAAGAAATACAATACCGTTATGAAGCCTTTGGAATATAAGGAAATGGGCAACGGAGCAGTGCTGACCACGGAAAACTCCGGAACGTTCCCCGGGAGTCCCATTATCCTGAAATACCACCTTACCCTAAAAGACGGCCTCATCATGTCCCTGAAGATTACAGTATAGTGGGAAATTGTCCGAAGCGACAACCGATGATGACCAAAATCTTCTTCAAAAACAGAAGCCGCCAGATACCCGGGCATCCGGCGGTCAAGTACCGCCTTCCATTCATTGGTCAGCGCTGATCCCTTCCCTACACCTGATTTAAAACCTGACGGTCAGGTTTGCGGCAAAATTTGCAGGTGCCTGTGCCACTCCGTAGCTGGACCAATATTTCTCATTGGCAAGGTTATTTCCTTTTAGCCCCAATCTCCATGATGGTTGTTCAAAGAATATGGAAGCATTGAGCAATGTATAGGAAGGAACGGCCACCACATTGTCGCTGAACAGGTAGTTTTCATCCACATAGTTGCCTCCTACCCCGATCCCAAGCCCCTTGAGCTTGCCTTGGAGCGCATAGGAAAGCCAAAGGTTGGCCACATTTTCAGGGGCACCCACTGCCTTGTTGCCCTCGATATCCTCGTCACTGGCCTTCACGATCCTATTGTCATTAAAGGCATATCCCCCCACGATGTTCAATCCGGCAATGGGATTGGCAACCACTTCAAAATCGCCCCCCTTGCTTACCTGACGGCCATCCTGTTCGACAAAACCGTCTGCATTGGTCCGAACGGCATTATCTATGGCGATATGGTAATAGCTTATCGTAGCGGTAAGTCGCTTATCAAATACTTCTGCCTTAACGCCCCCTTCTGCCTGTTCGGCATATAAAGGATCCAGCACCAACAGTGCCCCGTCCGGCTGGTTGGCAGGCGCCTGGTTCTGAAATCCGTTCATGTAATTCCCAAATACCGACACCTGTTCTTTAACCAACTGGTACACCAGTCCGAGCTTTGGAGCTAGTGAGGTTTGTTCATAGCCTTCGACAGCCCCGTTATCCGGCCTGGAAAAATGGTCCAGTCGTAAACTGAGCATGGTGGAAAGGCGGTCGGTCAGTTCCAGCACATCGGAAACATAGACGCTATAGGTATTGTCATTGGCCCGGTGCCATCCCGGCCAGTTTCCGGCCACCATATAGGGGTCAAGTTCTTGCTTTCGCAGCACCCTGAAATCGGTGGTCACATCTACGGTATCTATAAATCCGGAAGTGGCAGCCTCACTCCGCGCATCCATAAACCTCAAGCTCGCTCCCACGAGCATTTTGTGACGAACGGTCCCTGTGGCAAATTCCCCATTGATATTTTCCTGGATATTGGTATAGCTGTTATAGATAGGTCCCCAATTGCCTATGTTCCTGGCCGCCAAGCCCGGTGAGAGCCAGGTCGCATAATATTGGTAACTGTGATCGACATCCTCTTCCACATAGGAAAAAAGGGTCGTCGACGTCCAGTTCGCTGCCAATCTGTACTGGGCTTGGGTAAACAGTTTCAAGGATGAGGTGGAGGCATTGGCATCCTCGTGGAAGAGTACTTTATTGTAATCGATCAATAAATCTTCGGGGCTTGTAATACCGGAATTTGTACCATACCTGGAGTATAGGGTCCGCGTACTTTTGGCGTCGAACAGTTCTGCGTCCAAGGTAAGGGAAAGCCTGTCGGATGCGATATGTTTCAAGCTAGGAGCGATCAAGAAGGTGTTGTTAAACCCGTAATCCAGGAAACTTTTCTGTCGGTTCAGTGCGGTGTTCAACCTGAACAAGGTTTTCTTGTCCCGGGTCAAGGGAGTATTGATGTCGGCGGTGATACGGTGCAAGTTAAAGCTTCCCGTCGTATAGCCTATTTCGGTCTGTTTATCCTCCGTTGGCTTTTTGGTGACCAAATTTACCACGCCCCCAAAAGAGGAAACATTACTCCCAAACAAGGTTCCCGACGGGCCTTTGAGCACCTCTATCCGCTCGACATTACCGATATCCACGCTGGACCTACCAGTGGACGTCTCCATACCGTTCCTGGAATTGATCCCGATATTGAACCCCCTGAACGTCGCGGCAAAACCTCCGGAGGGATAGACGACCGGTACTACCCCTGTTGCATTCCTAACACTCTGGTCGATGTCCGTCAATACTTGTTCTTGTAGGAGTTCCTTGTTCACCACACTGTAAACCTGGGGATTTTCAAGGTTTTCCAAAGGCATCCTGGCCACGTATTCGGTAGCTTTATCGGCAAAGCGGTTTACTTTCCTATCGGACACGATCACTTCCTGAAGGTCGCTCCCGTTTTCAAAGAGCACTATTTTGCCGAGGTCCTTTCTTTCACCTGACTTTAGCGCTACCTGCACAGTCCGCTTTCCAAAACCGATATGCGAGACCAACAATTGGTGATTGCCCCTTGGTAGGCCCTCCACGACAAATGCTCCCTTCCCGTCGGAAAGGGCTCCCTTGTCAAGTTCTTTGAAATATACGTTTGCGTAGGAAATGGGCAGCCCGTCGTTGTCAGTGATCTTTCCATGCACCGATGATTGCCCTTGCTGTGCCAGGGAGGAAAATGTACCTCCCAGCACGATGATATACATTATGAAAATACCCTTTGAGGCGCTATTTGATAGGAAAAGGTTCATTTTGATTTTATTTGGATTAATTAAAAACAAAACAAAAGTAATGGATATTTTCCTTGCCTGCAGCTTTGCCAGAGAAAATTCCAATTGATTTTTTCAATCATATTTTTATTTAGATTTAATTTTAATAAACGCTTGATTCAACGGAACGCCCCTCTTTATTTTGTTGTCCGAACACCCAATATTCTTTAACCCTTCCGACCAAATGTTCCTTAGAAGTAAAAAAAACCATCAACGCACAGCCCGTTCCGTCCATTCGGAAAAGGAGTTCGAGGAGCTCTACACAATGTATTCAAGGGCGATGATTTCCATGGCCCATAACCGTACCGGTGACAGGGAAGCCGCAAAGGAAATCGTCCAGGACGTCTTTCTCTCGCTATGGGAACGGCGTGAAGGGCTCAGGGTCCATGGTTCCATCAAACACTACCTTTTCCGGGCCGTTAAACTGGAAATAATAGACCATTACCGTAAAAAAAACAGCAGGGAGAAGCACCAACATTATCTTGTTGAAAATGCAGGTCGGTGGTCACGTTCCACGGAGGAAAGGGTACTGTTCAATGAATTGAGCGGGAGCATTTCGGCCCTCGTGGAGAAACTGCCCTCCCAGTGCCGCGAAGTATACCGGTTGAGCAGGGAAAAAGGCCTGAACAACAAAGAAATCGCCCTCTCCCTGACCGTCACCGAAAAAACCGTGGAATCCCACCTTACCAAAGCCCTCAAATTTCTCCGGTCCAGGATCGACACCTCTTCCCGTTGATCACGTTACCCTATCAGGAAAAACCCACCAGTGGCCATCACCTGTCCCTCTAAAAAACAACTTTTTTTCATAAGGCACTCAGGGAAAACCAAGGGCTGTACGGCTATACCTTTAAATGGTCCAAAAATCCTTACCGAAATGAACGTTACAAATGAATTGCTGGACAGGTATAGCCGTAACCTGTGCACGCCCGCTGAACGGGAACTGGTGGAGTCTTGGCTGGACTCCGTCCATGAGGAAGCACCCCAACTTACCGCATCCGAACTACAGGCCTTGGATTCCGAGGTATGGATCGGCCTGGCCAAAGGAGTGAAATCCGGGAAGGGCCTTCCCTTGCCCCGTACCCTGCTTCGTTATGCAGCAGGCATTGCGCTGGCCACGGGCCTTTTGTCCGGTTCTTTTTGGGCAGGGTCCAATTCGGGACCACAGACCATAGCCAAGACCTCGGTGAAGGACGAACATCCTGCTCCTTCAACGGACAATATGCTCTACTTCAGCAATATTCCGGGCACATCCAAAAAGGTTGCTGCCAGCAGCTGTGAACTGAGTTTTGAGGGAGTGTTAAGGGTCTACAACAGTTCCCCTTCCCCAAAATTGGTAACCTGTGATGGAAAGACCCTGTCCGCTTCTCCCGGCAAGGTCACCTATTACCTCAATACCAAGACCAAGGGTTTCAGGCAAATCGACTTTCGGTCAGGTGAAATGCTGTTCTATGAAAACCAACTTAGGAAATCCACCTTTAGTATATGCGTCTGATGATGAAAAGAAGCCTACTCATTATGTTGCTCCTATACCAGACGCTGCTCCAAGGGAATGCCCAGGAGCATTCGGCCGCACTGGTCGGAACGGTACGGTTGGAAGCCGGTCCCCCTCTTCCCGGCATGGTCATCAGGATAGCGGGCACCCAACTGGGAACCGTAACGGATGAACATGGCCACTATGGGATTGAGGGCATCAGTCCTGGAAAGCACACCGTATCCTGTAATGCTTTGGGCTACGCGCCCCAAATCAAGGAAGTCAACTTCATTTCGGGCAGGTCTGTTTCCCTTGACTTTTACATGGCCGAAACCGCCCAACAACTTGGTGAGGTGACCGTGATGGGCAAAACCGAATCGACCTTGCTCCGCGAATCCTCCAAGGCCGTCACCGTAGTGGATACCAAAGAAGCAAAACTCCAAACGGCCGATCTCGGTGAGGTCCTCAACACCGTATCGGGGGTAAATGTACGGCGATCGGGCGGACTGGGTTCGGAAAACCGTTTTTCCCTTAACGGCCTCACCGACGACCAGATCCGGTTTATGCTGGACGGTATACCGTTGGACATTATGGGGTACAGCTCGGGAATCGCCAATGTACCCGTAAATTTGATTGAGCGGGCAGAAATCTATAAAGGGGTAGTCCCCGTGGATCTGGGAGCCGATGCCCTTGGGGGTGCCGTGAACCTGGTGTCCAATGGCAGCAGCAACCATGGCAAAGGGGCGGTATCCTATCAGGTGGGTTCCTTTGGCACACATCGGCTGTCACTGGAGGCGCAGCGCAAAACCAATGCAAAAGGCTTCTTTGTTCGTGGCAGCGGGTACTATGACCACGCGAAGAACAATTACCTCGTGGATGTGGAAATTGTGGGAGACGGGGGAAAACTGCACGATGCTACCGTGCCCCGGTTCCACGATTCGTACCAAAGCTACGGCCTACGCGGAACCGTGGGCCTGGCAGACCAAAAATGGGCAGATGAAATATCGTTGGAAGTTTTTGCCAACCACACTGCCCGCGATATCCAAAACAACAACGTCATGTCGATCGTCTATGGCGAAGTCACCAGCCGGAACACCAACCAAGGTGCCCTGCTGCGCTATCGAAAAGAAATTGCCGGGCACCTTCGCATCAACTTTGCCAGCGGATATACCTATGACCGGGTAAACTTTGTGGATACCAGTCGGTACATCTATACCTGGACAGGAGATGTGGTCAGGGAGGCAGACGGGACACCACGAGAACGCTCCCCGGGCGAGCTCGGACAAGCAACCGACCGCCTGATATGGGACCATGTCACCTATGCACGGCTTGGAATGGAGTATCAACTGGGAGCAAACCATCTTTTACGGGCTTCGTCGGCCCCCACCTATGTCTCCCGGTCCGGTGACGAAAGATGGGACGAAGAAAACGAGACCATCGACCCCCTTCATGAAATAAACACGCTGTTTACTTGGATAAACGGACTGGAACACCGCTTCAATTCGGCCGATGAAAAATTGGAAAACAGCTTCTTTGTCAAGCACTACTTCCAAGCTGTCCGCGCAGAAGAACCCACAAGCACCCTTGAAGTCACCAGGACCATGGACCGGGAGTCAAACAATTTTGGTATCGGCACCAGTCTTCGCTTTCACCTGCATCCGCGGTGGATGCTGAAGGCATCCTATGAATGGGCCACACGGTTGCCCAGGTCGGGAGAGATTTTCGGCAACGGTAGGTTGATCTTGCCCAATCTATCCTTGAAGCCAGAAAGGAGCCATAATGCCAACCTGGCGGTTCATTTCTCCAGTTCCCTGGACGCCCATGGACCGTGGAAGCTTTCCCTGAATGGTTTTTTGCGCGGCACCGACCAGCTTATCCTACTGCTGGGCAATAATGAGGTTTTCAGCTATCAAAACGTTTTTGCGGCCCGGTCACTAGGTGTTGAATTCAACGGGTCATGGCAGTCTTCCAATAAACGCCTGCAGGTCACCGCCAACACCACTGTCCAGGAATTCAGGAACCGAAGCCCCAAGGGCGATTTTGGTCCCTATGCAGGAGATCGCATCCCCAACAGGCCCTATTTCTTCATCCATAACAGTGTAGGCTATCATTTCCCGGAGCTGTTTACCCATGCAGGGAACCTGCATCTATTCCTCAAAAACCGTTATGTACACGCGTTTTACAAGGGCTGGGAAAGCGTGGGCCTCAAGAAATTCAAGGCCATCATCCCTGCACAATTTATCCAACATGCAGGCGCCACCTATCAAATGCCCGTCAAAGGGCTGAAAACTTCCCTGACCGCGGAGGTCCACAACCTCACCAATTCGGAGGTCTATGACTTCTTTGGAGTCCAAAAACCGGGCAGGGCCTTCTATTTGAAATTGACCACATCATTTTAAACCAATAAATGTTCATTTAACCAATATGTATAAAATGTATTTATCCATGAAAAACAAAAGGAACGTAGCCTACCGCTACAAAAACCAGTTTATCCGTCTATTTGCGGTAATGCTCTCGCTTGCCGTCTTTTCCTGCAACGACGATGAACCCGAAACCAACGGTCCCGAACCCGAAGAAGGGGGCGATCTTTATGCCCTATTTTACCGGGTAAACACTCCTGATGGGAGATTGCATTATACCACGTTGGTCGAAGACCTGATGACCGGCGAGGTGGATCCCGCCAATGCCATTGAAACTTCCGGCAACGCCCGGTTTTTCGCCCCCGAATCCGAAAATTATTTAACCATTGCCGACCCTGCGGACTACAGTTTCACACGGTATGACATCACAGCGGACAACGAAATTTGGGAAGGGGACCGTTTCTCCATGGCCAATGAAGGGGTAACCGATCTTCAAAACCGTAATATTTTCTTCAGTGAAACTAAAGCCTATTACATTGACTATACCCAAGGACAGATCATCGTTTGGAACCCTGAAGACATGTCCATCACCAAATCCTTTGACCTACCCGAACAACTGCGTGACGGCTATCAGGGGTATTGGGTGTCCATGCCATTTGATGAATTCCAGATCGTGGGCAACCGGCTTTATATTCCGGCCGGATGGCTCAATTGGGACAATGAAACGTATTTGGACAAAACCGGCCTGGCCATCATCGACATTGAAAATGATGCGGTCATTTCCTATGCTGAAACCGACAGGTGTCCCATGGCCGTCATGCCTGCCGTCATGGAAAATGGGGACGCCTATTATGGCACCAGCTACTACCTGCCATTTGCCACAACATCCAGGGAAAAAGAAGACTGTGGGTGCATCTTAAAAGTGGAAGCCGGTGCTGATGGCTTTGACCAGGATTATGATCCCAATTACATGGATCAAATCGAAGGCTATAGTGTGGGCATTTCTTTGGGCAAGTCTCCCAAGGAAAACCATGGATACGTAAGGGTTTTGGACACCGAAAAACTGGCTTGGTCTCCCGAACTGGACGGAAGGGACTATTATAGTTTAAGTTGGTTCACCTACGAAATCAACCTTCCCGAACAAACGGTCGTGGGCAAAGCCGACCTGCCCTATGCAGGATCATATGTGGGGTCGCCCTACTTTATCGATGGCCAAAACTACAGCAGTATTTCAGATGAGGACGGCAACGCTACCATTATCCGGTATGCTCCAGATGGTTCCTATACGGAAGGCATTTCCCTCCCGGGTTCGCTGATGGGCATTCAGAAAGTAAGGTAAGGATTTTCCCGTCATAAAATGAACATCAAAAAAACCATAGGAAAGATTCACCTCTGGCTCGGATTGACATCCGGGCTAGTGGTGTTTATGGTGTCCATTACCGGCTGTCTGTGGGTATTTCAGGACGAGATACGTCCTTTGGTTTACCAGGACAGGATGTACATCGATCCACCGCCAGGGGGCAATGACCGAATGCCATTGACCGCACTGGTCAATGCTGCCGAAGAAGCCCTGGGCAATGGATATTCCGTGGAAAGGGCCTATTACCCTACCGCCGAAAATGAAACCGTCTATATTCAGTTCAGAAAGTTCAATGAAGGCACGGACCAGACCGTGCGCTGGTACGGAGATTACATCGTTTACTTTTATAAGGTATTCCTCAATCCCTACACCGGGGAAGTGGTCCATATTGAAAACACCAAGTGGGAGTTTTTCAATGTTGTCCTGTGGGCACATTTCACCCTCCTTCTGCCCTATTCCATTGGCCACGAAGTGGTGGGCTATGGCATACTGGTATTCGTGGTCATGTTGATCACCGGATTGGTACTTTGGTGGCCCAAAAACCGGTCTGCTGCCAGGCAACGGTTCTGGTTCCGATGGAAACGGACGACCCGATGGAAGCGCAGGAACTATGACCTGCACAACATCCTTGGGTTTTATGCGTTGGTCTTTGCCCTTGTCATGGCCGTTACCGGATTGGTATGGTCCTTTGATTGGGTAGGCGAAGGGATCCAATGGGTCGCCAATGGGGGAAAGTCCATAAAAGCCGGCCACAAACATCCAAAAATCACCTTCTCCGAACCGGACCAGGCCCAGGTATTGGACGCCATAATGGCCAAAATGGTTGGCAGGCACCCCGATGCCCGCTATTTTTACATCAGGTTTCCCCGTAAGGAGGACAGCCCCATGTCCATCAATGCGACAATGGGAAACCACGGCTATGGAAATTATATCCGGTACCTTATCCATCCCTACACCGCTGAAATCATCGAGGAATCACGGTTCGAAAACCTTACCAATGGGGAAAAGGCCGCTGAGCTGAACTATCCGATCCATGTGGGGAGTATCTTGGGCATCCCGGGCAAAGTCCTTGCCTTTCTGACGAGTTTGGTTGCTGCCAGTCTTCCGGTAAGCGGATGCCTTATTTGGCTGGGAAAAAGGCGAAAAGGGAAACGTCGACCTTCCGGGAGCAGGCATCCTGCCCAAAGGCCTGCGACAACGGCCGCCACCCCCCGGCCCTAAAGGCCCCAACAAAGCACAAACGGGTCCGTACCCTCTGTAACACCCGGTATGGATCCATCCCAACCTTGCGCGGTGTTCAATGGTCCTGACATGAAGGTTTATATCGGTGTTGGTCTTCCCGGGGATCCTTAAAATGGCAGGGATGAGCATATCATTTCCCAAAGCCCATCTGCCCGGCACACCTATTTGCCACCAAGTCCTTCTACATACCCCAATACAAAATCAGCTCTCTTCCTGACCGGTCCCTTGGGCACCGTAACGGTCTCATACCCATAACCGGCATAGGTATCCAACATCTTCTCAAAGGTCTGTACAGCTTCCGTCCAATCCTGTTTCCGCTGGCCGTCCGTTTGGTAGATTTCCTTCCATGGGGGAAGGATAAATACCAGTGGGTTGTACCGCCAATTTTCCGCATACGCCTTCATGCGCCTACTGATTGCCGTCCGGATAAGTTCCCCGTAGCATATGGCATCCAAAAACCCCCGGTCAAAAAAGACCGGCAACTCCTTGGATATCCCATGACAGTTCTCCTCAAAGCCAATAACGGAACGTTCAAACAGGATGTCCCTGTACAACTCCCTGTCCCGCCAGGGAAGGGCATTGCCGTCCTTCTGCTGCTGTTCACGAATCAGTTCACGGGCAATCTCGGGGACCGTCCTATGGCCCCTGTTCTTCAGTTCTTCCAGAAGGGTGGTTTTCCCCACTCCGGGACCTCCGGTAATGACATAAAAGTTATTTTGGATCCAACACCTTTTCATTCTTTAAAATTGTTGATTATTGGAAAATTATAAAAGGACTCCCCCGTCCCATTCTTCATTTCACGGATGCATCCATTGCCCGCAACTTCGCTTTGGGGACCTGCCCGGACAAAAAGGAATGGAAATGGCCTGGGATACTATTCAATGGAAAAGCTTACCCCTCCCTGGGTACCATATTTTTGGGGCCGCCCGATGGAAAGCATCCACCGGTCGTATGTGGCCCTGGCCAGCCACTGTACCTGGTATTCCCCGGCCATGGTGGGGGCAGCGGCAGCCTGGTCGGCCAGGGAATGGGCAAGTTCATACATAGAACTGTCCTTCATCGGGTTGTGGTGGAGGACAAAGGCAGCATGAAATTTATCCCTTGGCCGCGTTGCCAGCCCCTTGTCGACCAATGCTTTGACCTGTTCAACTCGCATGCGATCACGGTCCTTCATTTGCTCCCTGAACGGGGGCAGGAAGAATTTAAGGTTCATCCTGTCCCCTTGGTCGGTGCCATGGGCATATCGTAGCTCCTTTCCGGCATTGTCCGATCGGATAACGGGGTCTGGCAATGGTTTAAGAAGGCCCATTACCACCCCGGTCAGGGCCATGGCCAGAATGGCGAACGGCGTAGAGAGCCTTTGCCAAGCAAATCTCTTCTTTATCAGCAAAAAGATACCGGCCACCACCAAATACAGCAAAACGGCAAACATAAGGGCCACCAGTAGAAATACAAACAGTGGATAACGGTAGGAAAGGTAGCCCGCCCCTAGCAGGCAAAGGGCATTGATCACGTACTTCATCATTATGGTCATTTTTTTTTAGCCATTGCTTGGGCGGTCCGGGACAACTGATAAATTATCCACCAGTGGACACCCTATGTTCGCCTTTGTACACCCTCCTTTTTCCCAACACCTATAAATTGGACAGGAAACAGGGCCCTGACCGCCCTTCCGTTGGAACGGGGAGGTTTACACGCCGACAAATTCAGCAATGGCGTTTTTTTATTGACATATGTTCCAAGAACGGTACCGAAAAGCCTTTCAAGAATAATGGAAGCCGGTGGACAAACTTTTGGTTTTCAATCCATACATGCCATCCGATCCCAATCCCTCTTGATGAAACACCATAAATAACTCCTTGATCATGCCATTGACTGTTGGTAAACCTAGGGTTGGAAATAAGTTTTCCAGGAGTACTTCCCGACCATCTCTTGACATCTTTGAAAGAGTGCTATTGGCCAAAATAGCCATGGGCAATAAGTCCGGGACAACCCCTGAAACAATAGATTTGTCGGGCAACTGGGAATTCCAACCCAAATCTCTCACCACATCCTTTATTGACCATTTTTTCGGTCAGGCGATTGTATTGGTCCCGGGCTTCAAAAAGACTGCTAATAAATAGAAGTTTATACCTTTATTTTTTGTACTCCAATAAATACAAAAAGCCTCTAATCCCCTCTCTTTTTAATATGATTCATAGGGTAACTTATCGAAAATGCCAAAAGTGACCATACAGTTTTGATAGATATTAGTATAGGGAATGGTAATGGTCACCTCATTCCTTCCTTTTTCCAAATACAGCTTATAAGGTTCCCTGCGCCAATAAAGCTCATCTTTTCCCCACGGAACCTCTTGGTCCTTTTTGCTGGCCCAACCTTCGGTATTGGAGGGATTCCATCCTGGATTTTCCCATTCCGGTGAAGGCAAAGGTTCACCATTCACCCATATCTTTCCTCCATGTGAATCCCAATTGCCGGTCTCTGGAATACCTCCATAGGTCCTATTGGCCCTCAATGGTGTTTCAAAGGCAATCCACGCGAGAACCTCTTGTTTCTCCTGGCTGAAAATGGAAGTTTTGGCTACAACTGTTTCCCCTACCTGAATATCGGGGAAATAGCCACCCTGCTGGAATCTATCTCGAATGATGATGGTATTTCCCCTGCCCTGGGTAAATTCACCAACCTCACCTATCCATTTGTCAATCGCTTCAAGGTCGATCATGGGATGGTCTGTCGGCCCATATAGCTTCCATGCACGATCACTCTGTCTAAGATAGGGAAAGGCCCTATCCCCGAAGAACCGTTTTTTATGGTCCATTAGGTAATCTTCATATACATTAAAGTAATCGGCAGCTTCGCTACCAAGTGGAGGAAGCGTGGTCATAAATATATCAGGAGCCACCAATATGTCAGCTGTCCAAGTGCTCCATGCATAGGTCAGCAGGCCGGGATAAACGGGATTGTTAAGGTATACGTCTTTTTGGTCAGCCACATTGACATCATGCCAAAGGCACAGGATCCCTCCAAGACAATCATTTTTTTCCATGGTAGCCCCTATTGGCTTGAAAAGCAACTTATTTACAAATGTCATGGGTTCAGCGTTATTGATATAACTGTTACGGGAGTCGATTTCCAAAAAACGCTGGTGTTTTTCCCCTACGGTATCCATCTCCCCCCAGGACTGCCGTAAAACCGAAGGAGACGCGGGAAGCCCTGGACTCCACATCATGGCCTTCCTCCCATTGGATTCCACTATATCCACCATTCGCTCAATGAATCCTGCTGGATTCGGTATGTGAACTTCATCTGAACCAATGTGGATAATGGGAGCCAGTTCTTTCGGGATTTCTGAAAAGAATTCCCTCAAAATAACCTCCAATGCTTCCATGCCTTCTTTTGATTCCATTTTAAAGCCCATTGCCTTGGTAAATGAGTCACTGTGCCCTGGCATATCTATTTCCGGGATTACTTGGATTTTTCGCTCCGCGGCATAAGTTATCAGTTCCCTGATTTCATTATAAGAATCATTGTTGTCCGGTAAACCCGGATATTAGTTAAATTCAATTTTCAACCTCTTGATTACAAAGTGGTTATTTATTTTTCGTCAGGGGCAAGCCCCCCTCATCTCAGGGAACAGTGTGTTTTGATTTTTCAAAATATCTTCTTGTATGATGGCTCTCCAGCTTCCTTCCGGATCCTCCAGGAACCTATACAAGCTGATATAATTCATTAATTGCTGTCTGACCAGGGATACCAAGTTGGAGAAAGCCCATTTCCTTTTGACCTGGCTTTTGATCAAGGTCAAAAGGAGATTGGCCAACATGGCCGACCATATCTGTATTTCTATGGCATTTTCATTGTCGCCCAAGAAGTACTTTAAAGGGAAGTTCTGCTTAAGCTGTTTGAATAATAGCTCTATCTGCCAGCGTCTTTTATAGATGAGTGCTATCTTCTCTGCTGCCATCTCAAAATTATTGGTAATGAACTCAAACGGCGTTCACTTTTGCTGTCCCAATAGGCTATTCTCCTGGAACGGTGCTCCTGTTGCTTGTTCTTGCCATATCGTAAGATGATTTCTTCATCCTTGAGTACTCCGGAATCTGCCTGATCAGGAATATTAAACTCCTTTCGGGCCTGATAGACAGCATTGTCTTTTAACCTGGTCACATACCATATCCCGCTTTCGGTCAGGACCTCATATTTTCCATAATCCACATATCCCTTATCAAAAGTGATGATAGAGCCCCCGGGCAGGTTGAAAACCTCATCCAGGAAGGTATGGTCATGTCGGACAGCCGCACTGTAACGGACAAGATAAGGAACATGGTCACTCGCCCTGATGATGGTGTGGGCCTTAATACCTCCTTTCTTTTTGCCCGTTTTAGGGTTCCTGCCTACTCCCTTGAGAATATCCTTGAACAGACTAATGGTGGTAGAATCCATAATATAGAGCCTCTTCATATCAGCATCCTTCAACCGGCTGTCCGTTAAACTGTCACCATGCCTTTGGTACACACTCATGTATATATCGGCGAACACATCGCTCACACGTCGTTTGTTGGCTTCTGATAACGTACTCCGCCTTACCACATAGTTCAGACCCAAATGGGCCAATCTATGGGCATTGGCCAACAAACCGACAAGTGTCTCACGAATGGAATGATAGCCCTCAAATGCTACAAACAGCATTACTATCAAGTGGTTATAAGTCGTGAACTTCTTCACATAACGCTCCGCATTATGCCTGCGGGCTATCTCCCTTACCTCCCCCTTGTCAATGAACTTTATTAACTGATTGAATATCGGCTGTCCGCTAAAATTACTACTTTTGCCCATGGCTTAACTTTTTTGTGTCGTAACTCAAAAGTAGCCACAATGGGCTGGTTCAGCAATGGACTGGCCCTCTTTCATTTATTTTTTACCGGACACCAATGTATAAGAATAATAGCTGCCGGCATTCCTCCCTTCCCTGTGGTTTTCGGCTGCAGTCAGCTGTGGGTAAGCCTTACTTTCTATCCGCCACGCTGGCCTATCGGTCAAATGCCAGTGAAACACATTCAATTTATAGTCTGACATAATCTCAAGATGCTCTTTTATCAATTCCAGATCCTGATAATTCCTTCCTGCATCTATCATGAATCCACGAATGGGAAACCGGGGCTTATCATATATTTTGACCCTGGGAACATAATGGATGCCATTTTCTTGAATGATCAATTGTCGAAGGGTTTTCAGTCCATAATAAAAGCCCTCTTCTGTATTTGATTGAATGGTCACTCCCTCCTGAGAGGCCATGAGATTATAGGCTTCCCTTTCCAGTTTTGGGATTTTCTCTAGCGTAATGATCAGAAGATTTTTTTTAGTAGGTAAAAAGTCCTTTTCTCCAATGATGTCATAGCACTCATTCCATAATGACTCGCTTATATTTCCTTCTCCTTGCAGTTCCAGACCGTCTACGACGATCCTTTCTCCTCGTTCCCACAAGACCGAATCAGGATAGGGTATCAATTTCACAGGCACTTCCTTTAGCTCTTCTATTCCCTTTTTGGTCACAAAACCTTTGGAAACGTTTTCTTTTTGTCCCAATACCTGCAAGGATATTCCAATAAAACAGAGTGTTGAAAACAAGGACAATAGGGTATTTCTCATGTTTTGATTACTTATGTTTCCCGCTAATTTTTGATGGTATCTTTATGGATGAAGTACCCATGGGCATTCCTGACATGTTGGACAGGTTGGCTCTTGTAAAAGGCTTAAATCCATACCGTACTTCCTTCACCTGAAAGTTATTGTGTACCGGCAGCTTCACTTGACCACCCTTTATATTTCCACGAACCGCTACCGATTGTCCCTTTGCGTTGACCAGTTCAAACCCCATCACGCTTTCACCATTGAGGGTACATAGTCCCTCTCCATCTTCAAAGCTCACGATAATCTCGTCCTGTCCATCTTCCACCGATGTCATTTTTGGGGCGTTTGCCAAAATATCCATGGAATAGGTATTGGATAGGGCCTTTATGGCCAAGCGTTCACCTACCTCCCTCTTTTTTGCAGGATGTACGTTGAGCGAATCTCCAAGATCCAACGTTACCGCCATTTCCGAAAATGAAAGTTCTTGGTCAATTTCATGTTGCATTTTCCTGAAACAAGGCCAAGAAGGACGGTCCATCCCGGGAAGCTGGACAAAATAAACCGGAAGTCGATCATTTTGCCATTTCTTACGAAAATCCTCGATCATTCGAAAGAACATCCTTTTATACAAACCAGGATTATGGGTATTGCTCTCCCCTTGGTACCATAAGATCCCTTTGATGCCGAAAGGAACGATATTGCATAATGCTGCATCATATATATAGGAAGGTTGGTAAGGATGCCGTTGTCTTTCGGAAACTTTATGGGTCATATTGACCGTTGCCCTTTCCCTCACCCATGGCATGATATAATCCGAATTAATCCAATCCTTCAATAAATTAACCAATTGCGGGTCATCCCAAAGTACCTCTTTATCCATAAATGCTTCGATTGGGGCCCCTCCTAAACTCAACTGGACAATACCGATTGGTACCTTTAGCCGGTCTTGTACGGACACTCCAAAATGATAGCCTATCGCAGAAAATCCCTTCCTTTCTACGTTCCAGCTACCCTTAAAATATCCGAGTCCGTTGACTTTCTCAAGGGTTGCCCTGTCCCAAGGAATATTGTCGGTTGACTTTAAGGCATGGAATTTAAAAAGTCTAATATTTTGGTTTTTTAACGGTACTTCTCCCGTTCTCCATGATCGGGAAGCTTGTAAGGGAAAATCCATGTTCGATTGGCCCATACATAACCATACATCCCCTACCGATACATCTTTTAAGGTAATGGTCTCCTCGGAATGGTGGATTTCCATCACAAATGGACCTCCTGTTTTAACCCCGGTAAGGTATAGGATCCAATTCCCTCCCGAATCCACCACTGCACGCCTTTTTTTACCTTGAAAATCCACGGTCACCACCTGGTCTGGATTCCCTCTACCAAAAACAGGAATACGATCTCCTCGCTGAAGGACCATACCATCGGCAAATAATTCCGGTATTTTCAACCCTCCAAAATCTTTGACAAGATATGAACAAACCGTATTTGCCATTATAGCGGCTCCTTCTTCTATGGGATGGATATGGTCTGGGAACAAGTCCGGCCGATTTACCAGAGGGGTAAATAAATCTATCAATCCTACCCCATTTGCATGGGCCACTTTAACGATCTTGTTATTGATTGCTTTGTGCCAAAGATGGGTACCTGATCCGAAACGTGGGTGACCACTGAATATCGGTGTTAACAATCCCACATAGATTTCAATGTTTGGGTTTACATTCCTGAATTGTTCTATTAACCAGGCATAATCGGCTTCGAAAGAAAGACCGTAATCGGGCCAATTTCTTGGATCCGTATCGTTTAATCCCAAATTGATGATGGCTATGTCAGGTTTATAGGTCAGGGCATTACCAAATTCTTTGGTCAAAGAATAGGGACGGTGACCTTTCCGTAGTAGTGTAGCCCCGCTGTGACCATAATTTTTGACTTCATACTCCTTTCCTAACAGAAATTGAAGCCTGGCAGGATAAGAGAACACGTTTCTTGTCGAAATCCCCAAACCATAGGTGACTGAATTGCCTATGCACGCCACCTTTATTTTGGTTTGTGCATTTACATTGATCGTCAGTAAAAACAGGATTATTAAAAATAGGATTCCCCTATTTGAATTCTTCTTCAGGATTTTCATTCCTATCACCGTTTTTGGTAAATGTCCATGGGACCTACCTTGTCCAATTCCATTAAAAATTCCATGATGCTATTGGTCAGGTCGTCCAAAAAAAGTCTTCCTTTGTTGGCAGAGGCTTTTCGCGGATTGCCCACTCCGGTGTCATTGCTTATTTTCCCCCAATTCCTTGGTGTCCATACCAACTTACTGTTCAGACCTGCCAATTTAAATCCGGTAGCTTTACCCTCACCTGCCTCTTCCAAGGGCAAAACCAACTCCGGGTAGCAAAACTGCATGACGCTGGTTTCCATTTCTCCAGCATGGTCACCGGGCTCGTCAAAATAATCTTCATTGTTCATTACGTTAAACCAATCGATTACTCCGATAAAACAATGTTCAAACTGAACTTGGAGCTCCCGGATGAAGGGTTTAAATCCGTTGCCCCCATGACTGTTGATAATGATCACTTTATGGATTCCTTGACGATCCAATGCCGCTAAAATATCCTGCAAAATCGCCCGCTGGGTGGTTGGTCTTGTATGAAGGCAAAAAGGATAATCGACTTGTCCGGGATTTTGTACTCCCAAGGGAATGGAGGGAAGCACCATGCATTTAACTCCATTGGTATAGGCCTTATCGGCAACTAATTCGGCGATTTTTTCCGATTGAAGTGTATCCGTTCCATACGGCAAATGATAGTTGTGCGGTTCTGTGGCACCCCAGGGAAGTAGGGCCATGCCGAACTTTTCCTCTTTGATCGTTTTCCAACTGCATTGGTTCAATATGTATTTTTTCATGGTAATGATGTCGTTTAAAGGGTCAATGCTGCCTAGTGTTGGGCTTTTCTGTATATAGTTTAAAAGTTTTTCTTGTCTACCTCACTTTCCAAGGTCCTCCAGACCTGGTAAAGGGCTCGCGGAACGTGGAAACAGCCTTTCCATTTACCTCCCTTAAGATCGAGCAGTACTTCGCCCCTTCTGTTCAAATACCCAAACCATTCCCCCTGTTTTGGATCATGAAAATTTTTCCAGGCATATTTGTGTACCTTCTCAAACCACTCCCAACAGCGCGTCTCCCCCGTCAGGTGATATCCCTTTACCAAGGCCACCAGGGTTTCCAAGTGTACCCACCAAAGCTTTTGGTCCCATTCCAGTTGTTGGGGTGGATGCCCTTCATGGTCTAAGAAATAAAATATTCCTCCAAACTCCTTGTCCCACCCGTGTTCCAGTTGCCGCAACATTATCGTCACGGCTCTATTGGCCAGTGATTGATCTCCCCTTCTTTTTGCTATATCCATCATGAACCACATTGCTTCAATGGCATGCCCGGGATTGAGTAAGCGGCCTTCAAAACTATTGGAATATCCATTATCCAATGTCCTGTTCTCGAACATCACCATGGTATCCTGGTCCAGAAAGTTCACCATGACTTCCTGGACACAGGTGTCCAGTATTTCTTCTACCATACCTTGGTCCAGCAAGGGCTCCATTTCCAAACAGAGATTGCTCAGGATCATCGGCAAAGCAAAGTTCTTCAAAGGCCTTGTTCCTGGGTAAACCTTGTTATATATCCCCTTGGGATTGGCCTGGCGGTCCAATATTTTTTGGAATATTGCTATGGCCTTGCTCCCCATGCTCTCGTTTCCTGGGATTTGTCCATACCTGGCAAAGGCCATGGCCACAAAACAGTCGGAAAAAACATTATATGGCTGTATCAGCGGGCGGCCTTTTTGTGTCAGGGAAAAGTAGTAATTGCCATCACTGTCGCTTCCATATTTTTCCAAGAAATCAATTCCCAGCTTGGATATTGCCAACCATTCCTCTTTTCTATCCACTTCTTGGTAGAGAAAGCTAAACATCCAGGCCTGTCGTCCCTGCAACCAAACGAACTTATCGGTATCGAAAACCTTTCCTGTTCTGTCCAAACAGGTGTAATAGCCTCCATTTACCCAATCGGGAGAGTTTTGTGTCCAAAAAGGGATGACATTTTCCAAAAGTGTGGCCTTATACAGTTGGGTATATTCAAGAATCTTATTTTTGTCCATGGTACGCTGTAAAATTTCTTTATTGGCAACCTATTTCATCCGGTTATTTAAAATATTGCAGGTAATTCCACCGAAAGGAAGGATCCTTGGCATAGGAATGGTCTGGGAAATGCTGGTTTACCGAATCCACTTCCTCCACAAACCGGTCCAGGATTCCTTGGTCATAAAATGGATCGTCCGTTTCTATTTGCCATTTGCGCAAAGCAGCGATCATTTCATCCTTTATGGATTGGTATTTGGCCTTGTCAATGATGTTGTTAAACTCATGTGGGTCTTCCTGAAGATCATAAAGCTCATATTCAGGTGGGTTTTTCCATGTTGCATAGGCGGCCCTTACTTCATCTGTGGCTCCCAACAATTCCAACTCCTCTGTACCAGCGGCAAAATGCCCATTTAAATGATCCGCATAAAAGGAGTATTTGGGGTTTTCTCTTGTATACAATAAATTTTGGATCAGCTTGTAGCGATCACTCCTCACACTTCTTCTTGGATAAAATAACATCGAGGTAGAGCCTGTACCTCCAGCGAAAACATAGTCCCTCCACTTTGATTTGGGTTCCTGCTGCTCCAGTAGTGGCAGTAACGACATACCATCCAATGACTCGGGTATCCTTAAGCCGACAATATCCATGATGGTGGGGATAATATCGATCGATGACACCAATTCATTTCGGACACCGACATGATGGTATCGGTGTGGATGGCGAATGATTAACGGCACCCTGAGTCCTGCTTCATAATTGGAACACTTGGCCCTTGAAAACTGGGGACCATGGTCCCCCATATAGATGATCACCGTATTTTCCAATAACCCCTTGTCCTCCAGCTTCTTTAGCAACCATCCCACGGCAATATCCAGACGGGCCATGCTATTGTAATAATTGGCTGTATACTCGCGTAACCTTTTACTGTCCACACCAATAAAGGGCAGGCTGCCGTTAACGTCCTCTGCATTCAAGGGATCTGGAGGCAATCCCTCCACTTGTTTTTGTAATGGAAAATGTGCATCAGGAAAATTGACCATTAAGAAATAAGGTCGGACAGAATCCCTTTGGATAAAATCCAAGGCATTTTCAGCATATTTGTCAAGCTGTACTTTTTCAAAATTTGATCCTTTTATGGCTTCATAGTCCCATTGGAAAGCACCTGGGGGATTGACGTGCCTTTTACCGATAATCCCTGCCCGATATCCTGCACCATGTAAATAATGGGGAAGGGTTTTTAAAGAATCGTACATTTGATAGTGATGGGTAGCCAGCCCAATTTGTCCATTTTGATGGGGATAAAGCCCCGTAAACAGGGTCGAACGAGAGGGGCTGCATACCGAATAGGTAACAAATGCATTGTTAAACCTTACCCCGGTAGCTGAAAGCTGGTCAATATTGGGCGTAGACACTTCTTGGTTTCCGTAACACCCAAGTTCTGGCCCATTGTCCTCTGACACGATCAAAAGCACGTTCATTTTCCGTTTTTCCCCTGTCCCGTTAACTTCTTTTTTATCACATGAGCCCATAGGCAGCATGAACAAAAACCACATCCACAGGGAACCACTGATATTCGTTAGCGCTGCTTTATTCATGGGATCAGTTCAGTGGTCCTTATGATCTGAAAGGTCATGTGGGCTTGGCTGCTCTCGTACAGGATGCCCAAATGCTCCTTATCGATTACCGTGAGGCAAGAGTAGCCCCAACCTTTTCCTTCATCCAATAAAAGCCCTTTAGTCCATGACATGCCTTCGTCCTTACTGGATTTGATGGTCATGTTATACCTCCCGTCTGTTACGGCCGGATTTGAAAAGAACAGATGAGAGGCATCCATGGATTGCCTGTTTTCAGGGTAGGTAATGAGACTTGCCATACAGACGGGCTCGACCAAAGCTGATCGGCTTGAAGGATGCTCTTTCCAGGTTTTCCCCAGGTCTTTGGTAACGGCCACTGAACGTGCCCCGCCCCTATTGTCCCTCATGTTAAGCATCAGGCTTCCGTCATTGAGCTCAACTACCTGGGCCTCGGTGGTATTTGCCTTTGCCCCGGTTCCGATATGCCAGGTTTCTCCTTGATCTTGACTGTAGATCAGGGTACTGTAAGGCATGTCGTTTTCATCTTTATATTGTCCGGCAAAAACCAATGTACCGTCCCTCATGGTAATGCCTTTGCCCGGACCGTTAAACATGAGTTTCCACTCCCTTTTTTTGATTTGTCGGGTAATATTGATGGGATCAGACCACGTCTTTCCATCATCGTGGCTTTTGACCATCATCAGCTGCCCTGTTTCATCGGGAGACATCCCTGCCCCTGAGCTGAACCAAGCCCTTTCTCCCGGTTTTCCGTGCAGCCAAAGGGCTACCACATAGATCGTATTATTGGCCGGATCCACTAATATGGCCGGATCTCCTATGCCATTTTCCTTCTGGGGTTTCCCTCCCCACTCTTCCATGTCCATGATGGTCTTCATGGGTTCCCAGTTCTCTCCTCCATCAGTACTCCTGCTCATTCCCACATCAATATCCTCCTGTAGGTCTACCGAGCTGTTGTGCCGTATATCATACACTGCGATCAAACTGCCTTTTTTGGTCGTGGCCAACCCGGGTATCCTATATGCGGCCACTCCGTCGTCGCCGGCGTTTCGTAAGCTTGTGGCCAGACGAAGTGGCATGGAACCGCTTTGCTTTGCAATGGCTGCACCGGAATTGCCAAACGATATGTCCTTTATGCCTATTTGAAGTGTTTTCTTTAAGGACGCGCTTTTCTTGGGCTGGATGCCCACCACCAATTTATGGTCACCGGGAGATAAGGGCCTGTCCATGTTAACCACCGCTTTTTCACCGACCCTTACCAATGCCGCTATGGGTTCTTTATTCCCTCCTGTTCCCTTTTCCAATTCATAGACAGTCAGTGCCTCCAGTTCTTCAGCCCCATCCGTGGCCAATGATATTTGTTCCAAAACATCCCCTTCCTTTAGGGTAAATTCCATTGAAAGTACATCATTGTTTTGCCCCTTGATAACCGGGACGGTGTGTTGGTTTACGGTTACCTGAACCACGTCTGCTGCTCCTGTAGGCCGGGAAGTACAGTTGACCATCATGATCAATAGGCTTCCCATGAGAAATGTCTGAATTTTGCTGAATGTTATCATCTCCAATATTTTTCTTGATTAGGCATTTTCCAATTTATTATTCTCTTGTTTTTCTACTTTATTGCCCAAGGAATGGACCGTTAGGCCACTGACATCCAATTTATCGGTAAAGAAGAAACTGCATAAATATGTCATCCCCATGGCGCTTAACAACCCCGTCAGGGCATATAGGTGAATACTCAATTCCGAACCATACTTTACGGCCACCTGCACCACTGCACTGCACAATAGCCCTAGCAATGCTCCCTTACCATTGACCTTTTTGGAAAGCATGCCGATCAGAAAGATCCCTCCCAAACCTCCCGCAAAAAGGCCTATGATCATGTTGAACTGATCCCAGAGTGAAGGCAGTCCCAAACGTGCCATTACCAAGGCAAAACCTGTCCCAAAAGCCCCGACAATTACCGTTATCAAACGGGCAAATCCCAGGGTATTTTTCCCTGTGGTATCCTTTGGAAACCAGTTGCGATAGAAATCAGTGGTCACCACGGTGGCCACCGAATTCATGCTGCTGTCCAGGCTGGACATCGCTGCGGCAAAAACTGCGGCTATCAACAGCCCGGAAACCCCGGTCGGCAGTTGGGTTACAATAAAAAAGGGAAATATACTGTCTGTATTTTGGACTGCAGGGCTAAGCTCTGCGGGGTGCAATTTATAAAACAGGTAAAGTGCCGTCCCCATGCTAAAGAAGATCAGTGCGGAAGGCAGTGCCATCAGTGCCCCGGTGACAATCCCATTTGCTGCAGACCGCTCATCTTTGGTGGTCAGGTACCGTTGAACCACCGTTTGGTCACTGCCATATTGTACGATATTGGCGGCTATTCCCCCTACGAGTACTACCCAAAAACTGGTACCGGTAAAATCCATTCGCATGTCAAAAATCTTTCCTTTTTGGTTATCCCTGACCATGGCCATTAATTCGGCCGGGCCTTCATGGATTTCATAAAAAACAAATCCCAAACATATCAATGCACCTCCGAGCAGTACAACCACCTGTATGACATCTGTCCAGATCACTGCTTCAATACCTCCTAAAACAGTGTATAAAATACTCAAAAGCCCCATGATCAGAATACATATGGATACATCTATTCCCGTCACCACGGTCAGGGCCAGGGAAGGAAGCAACAATACGATCCCAAGCCTTCCCAACTGAAGTCCCACATAGATCAGGCTGCCAATGAGCCTTACC
Source organism: Echinicola vietnamensis DSM 17526 (assembly GCF_000325705.1). NCBI lineage: Bacteria > Pseudomonadati > Bacteroidota > Cytophagia > Cytophagales > Cyclobacteriaceae > Echinicola > Echinicola vietnamensis. The sequence goes on from NC_019904.1 coordinate 5,193,154, forward strand.
GACCGGTTATACCTCAGTTCCAAATATTCATAGGCGGTGGTGATATTCAATCTTCTAAAGAACGGGAGGAATATACATATGATTACCGGTGCTACAATGATAATGGTCATCAATAAAAAAAACAGCGTCCAATCCGTGGCAAATGTCTTGGCCGGGATGGCCATAAAGGTAATCGCGCTGAGCTGGGTACCGAAAATACTGATTCCTGCTGCCCACCATGGGACCCTTCCCCCTGCCTTAAAAAAGTCCTCTGTGGAATGTTGCTTACTGGAAATCAAGATCCCCATCAATACGAGAGATCCCAGATAAAGACCTAAAATGGTATAGTTTACCCAACCGAAGGCCCCCTCCTTTCTGAACCCGACCGAGTGGATGGAGGCGGTCCGCACCCCAGGAGAAACCTCCCCTGACGGCAGTACCATCTTCCCGTCCCACGAAACGGCCGTGGTGGTCACAGGCGTCATGAATGGAAGTTTGCCCATGGTGTGCCAACTGTCCGTTATGGTATGATAAACCAGGATATCCCTGTTGAAGCCGGGATGGTTTTCCATCAGGTTATTCCGGTCCAGCATAAGTTGCCTATATTCCACTGAATCTTCTGGGTCAGAAAGTGCTTCCGCATATCGCTCCAGTTCGTTGAAAACATCCCCTCTCACGCCCCCATAAAACAGGATTTGACCTGCTCCCTGGGGGCCAGTTGCCCCGGCCGATAAGGTAAGGGGCTTCCCTTCCTCATTTTGTATTTCACTCAGTCGCTTCCAAACTTCCTTTTGGGGGTCATAACAATAGGCATCTGTGTACAGCTCACTTACGTCATTTTGCTGCTTTCGCCTTCCTCCAAACAAATAAAAACAATCGTTCACCCCATTGCTCTGGACAGCGGACATGGCATGAGAACGCGGCTTACCGGGCCACGGGGACAATCTCTCCCACTGCAATTTATCTCGACCAAGATCCATTCGAAAAAAAGCATCCGTGACCTCTTCTCCTTCTCCGCCTGCCAGGTAAACGTTGGTCCCTATTAGGCCACCCGTGGAGTTGCTGAGCGCCAAGGGCAAATCGGGCAGGTATTGTAGCTCCACCTGCCGTAAGGCTGGATTCCACTTCAGTAGAAATGCTTTGTTGAACGTTTGGCCTTGGTCATTGCCACCAACGCACAAAACACCATTGGGTGTCGAGATGCTGGTACCATAGGCAACTGGAAAGGGCAATTTCAGTTCCAGTCCTGCTACCCATTGATATCCATGGGATGATTTCTCCAAAACGTAGATGTGTTGGGAGAAGTGTTTTTTCCCTCCATTCCACGGCGCTTCCTCCGGGAAATTGGCGCCACCTGCCAATATCAACACATCCTGGTGAACACCAGCAAACATTCCCGCATACCCATGGGACGCACTGTCACCTGCATTTGCCGGCAAGTCAGGTAAATCCTGAAAGGTAAAACTCCCGAGATAATTATCGAAAAGCCCTTGCCCACAGACGACTTTTCCGAAGCTTGTGAAAAATAAGATACAGGTAATATAGATTATAGCTCTCATGGATGATTGTTTTGTTGCAATGGGAATTATGCTTGTCCTATTGCTCCTGTTTTTCGTTACTACTATATTGGAAAAAACCCAGCTGGTCCAAACATTCTTTCAGTTCCTCATAATCTCCCTTTTCCAGCTGCTTTACGGGATAGCGGAACTGGCCACAATCCAGGCCACACAATTTCATGATGGCCTTTCCGCAGGCTGCTCCACCATAATGACCGAATAAACTGATCAGGTCAATGGACTTCTCTTGCCAATGTCTAGCCGCTTCCATATCCTGTTGCTGAAAAGCTTCCATGAGGTTCTGGTAAAGTGGTCCGGCATAATTATATGTGCTGCCGACGGCTCCTTTTGCTCCCATGGACAATCCTGCCAGCATGGTCTCGTCCCAGCCCCATAAAATATCATATTTGCCACCTTGAAAACGCAGGCACCTGTTAAATTCCATTAAGTCATTATGTGTGTATTTGATGCCAGCAAAGTTGGGAATCCTTTCACCTACCTCTTCCAAAAAGTCCAACATGGGCAGCTCTACTTTGGAAAGTAATGGAATATGGTAAAAATAAAATGCCTGGTCCGGCGCTGCGGCGGCAATGGATTCGTAATAGTCTACCAACTGCTTGACCGAATTTGGTCGCATGTAATAGGGAGCCGTCATGGCTATCCCATAGATCCCCAAGGCATTTGCCCGATCTGCCAGGGCGATGGCTTCTTTTTGACTGGTGCCGCCCAGCATGGCCATTACCTTAAATTCGGCAGCTGAAAAAGGTGCCCAGGCCTCCAATAGTCTGATCTTTTCGTCGTAGGTCATGGCTGCACCCTCACCGGTAGTGCCTGCAATAAATGCCCCTGCCATACCATTGGCCCTTAAGGACTGCGCCAGGACAGGGATTTTGCGCTCGTCAAGGGATCCATCTTCGCAAAACGGCGTAAAAGTGGCCGCGATCAGGCCGTGAATTTTCTTGAATTTCATGGTTGCTATTTTATGGGCAGGAAGGCTACTGCCCTCCTGCCGCCTGATAATTAATTTCCGTATCCAGGATTTTGTATGATTTTCGAATTGAGGCTAATCGTATTCAAAGAAATTGGCCACAGGGTCAGATACTGCTCATTTTCCCTGCCCTGTAGGGAGGGCACCAGTTCAAACTCCTTGTCAAAGCGTACCAGGTCCCACCATCTTTTTCCTTCATAGGCCAGCTCCAGCAGGCGTTCCTGCAATATGGCCTCATCATTTGCAACCTGCCCCAAGTCCACAAAACGGTGTGCTTCAAAATCTTGTCCATAGGCCCTTGCCCTAACCCTGTTGATCTCCTCGGAAGGGTCCATTCCCAGGGCATTTTTTGCCTCGGCAATCATCAGCAACAAATCAGCGTAGCGGTACAATACCACATCATCCAAAAACCTACGTCCAGAAGGGTCTATGTACCCCTTCAGTTTGGTTACTATATTGGCATATGGTTCCATTTGGCCTTCCTCATCGGGGACTGTTAGACTAAGGAACGTTGCATTTTTACGTTGGTCACCATTGGAAAAAGCGGAGGTCACCACCGGTGATGGTCCCCATCTATTCAGACCACCTCCCTGTCCTACTTGGGCAATTACCTCGGGGGCTGCCCCGGCTGGAATCTGATCGTCCCTGATGTACATGCCACTGTTGTAGTTAGTCCCTGATTCCAGGTCCCTAAAATGCACGGCCATCAATATTTCATTGTTCCCTTTGTTATCGTATCGGAAGATATCATCATAATTGGGAAGAAGTTCAAGTGCTGAAACGTCTGCTTCTTGAAGGGCTTCCAGTGCCGTTTGAAAATCAGTATTACCACCGTCAAGCTGTTTGGCTGTCCACAGGTACACATCCCCCTTGAGGGCGTTTGCAGCGGGCTTGCTCCACGAAGCCTTTCCTGCGGCCAACGAGTTATCGGGATAAAGTGACAGGGCCGTATTAAGGTCCTCCTTTACTTGGGTGAATATTGCTTCCACCGAAGAACGTTCCCTAAAGGTCGTTTCGGCATCATATCCTTCGGTTGGGCTGATCACCAGTGGAACACCTCCCCAGGTTTTGGCCATGGTATAGTAAACAAAGGCCCGCATGGTATAGGCTTCCGCCAGCATTCTGTTTTTGTCGGCCTCATTGGTAAACCCGATTTCGGGGACATATGCTATCAAAAGGTTGGCATCGTGCACCACTGTATACATCCGCAGCCAGTCAGGACCTGCAAAATTGGGGTCGATCGTATTTTCAAAATATCTTTCCAGCCCTTCAGAAGCCTGAAGTCCATAGGTCAATGTTCCGCTGCGTCCTTCTCCCCAAATAAACAGGTTGCTGGCGGACTGGTCCCTAAAGCGAACGTACATCCCGTTAAGTGCCCCCCTGGCGTTGTCCTCTGAGGTCCAAAACCCGGCAACAGTGATTTCACTTGTTGGGGTGAGTTCCAAATTCCCGGTACAGGAAACCATAGGCGAAAGCATGCCCAAGCATACTGCGGCCTGCATTAGTTTGATTTTCATACTCTTCATGATCTTTCGTTTTGGATTAAAAATTGACATTTACTCCGAGCAAAAAGCTCCGGGGAATGGGATATCTTCCCGAATCAGTACCGCCTTCTTCAGGATTCAGACCGGTGTACTGTGTAAAGTAGTATAGGTTGGATCCCGTCATGTACGTCCTGACATTTCCGATTTTCAGGGCATTCACCCACTTTTTCGGTAGGGTATAGCTCAGTGTCAGTTCCCGTATGGCCAAGTAGTCGCCCTTCTCATAATACAATGTATTTCCTCGGAATGAATTGTTTTGGGCCAACTGGTCTGCCCAATAATACCGGGATATATCGGTCTCATCTCCCTGTTGTTGCCAGGAGGTGGTCGTTTCTTCCAAAATCCCAATATCCCCTTGGTACTGACCGTTAAACCTTGCCCTGCTTTCGTGATAAATGGTATGTCCAAGGGCAAAATCAGTACGGACAGTGAGGGAAAGTCCCTTATAGCTAAACGTGTTGGTAAATCCTCCGGTCCATTTGGGATAGATATTTCCAGCATACACCCTGTCCCTACTGTCGATAGAGTCATTTGCATCCAGATCAGCCCAATTGACATCACCTCCAAATTTGCTCTTGTCCGTTCCGGGCACCAATTCATCATAAGGTCCTTCCGCAGCCTCTTGGTCGGTTGCGTATACGCCGAGCTGTTGATAGGCAAACAAATCACCGACATGTCCACCTTCCTGCAAGCCACCTTTCCAAGTGTATTGCCCGGTCATTTGATCATATACCAGGACACCGCCTATCCGGTTGTTCTCGTTATCGTTCTCTGGCAGCTCCACTACGGTATTAATGTTGTAGGAAGCGTTGGCAGAAACATTCCAAGCGAAATCCTGTTTTTGGATTATTGCGGCACCTATTTCCATTTCTACCCCTTCATTCCGCAAGGAGCCCAAATTGGTCAAAATACTACTAAATCCAGTTGACTGTGGAAGCTCCAGATTGGTCAGGAGGTTATCAGTGAGCCTATTATAATAGTCGGCAATAACACTCACCCGGTCGTTGAACAACCCCAAATCCAAGCCAATATCGAAGGTTCCGGACCGTTCCCATTGAAGGTCCTGATTGGCCATCCTGTTATTTTGGATGGCGGCCTGATCATTATACCTGTTGCCAACGGAATACAGTCCCTGTGCATGAAAATCGGAGAGGTTGCCGATATTTCCGTTCACCCCATAGGAAGCCCTTACCTTGAAAGAAGACCATGTCTCGGGCATATTCGCCCAGAACGCTTCCCTATGTAAATTCCATCCTGCGGAAATTCCCGGAAAAAATCCCCAATAGTTATTTGATCCCAAATTGGAAGCACCGTCATAACGGGCGGTAAGTGACAACAGGTATTTCTTATCAAAATCATAATTCACCCTGCCAAAGTACCCGATAATGACCTGTTGGCTCAAAGAGCTGCTCACTGCGGTCGGCTCTGCTGATGCATTCAACGTTGGGATCAGGTCGGATGCGGCACCCCTACCCGATGCACTGGCCACATAGTTTTGCCTATCATAATAGGAACCTCCCAGCTTGAACTGAAAATTATGGAATCCCAATACTTTTTGATAGCTGAACACGCCATCAAACTGTTTCTGCCAATAGGTGGAATTGGAAGCCGAAGCATTACGGGAATCCACCAATTGTGTCGGACCATTGTAGTAGGATTTTTGAAAACTGTTTTGGGTGCTCTGCACATAATACAGTGAAGCCATCGGTTCAAAGGTGAAATCCTTGAAAATCTCCCAGTTCGCCCCGCCTGACAATGTCATCCTGTGCGTGGCATTCAAGGCATCGATCCGATCCAATTGATATAATGGATTTCCCATACTCCTGTTTTGGCCGGGCGCCAATGTTCCATCCTCATAATAGAGCTTGGCAGTTGGAGGAAGTCCCAATGCCCTTTGGAAAAGTTGGTTTTCACTGTAAACCTGACTGTTGGAGCTGGATGTAAAGTTTAGCCTTCCATATACTCCCAGTTTATCGTTCACTTGGATATCACCGTTCATGCGAGTGGTAAAGCGCTTAAAATCCGTATTGATAGCCACCCCTTCATTGTCCAGGTACCCTACCCCAATATCATACCTTGCCTTTTCCGATCCCCCACTGACGTTTACATAATGGTTTTGGCTTACCGCTGTCCTGAAGAGGACATCCTGCCAATCCGTTTCTGCAAAGATGATGGTTTCATCAGGGTTGGCCGGATCAGGCATGGATTGCCATCCTTCATTAAGCTTGTATTCATTTTCGGAAGTCAGGTACTGTGGGGTAAAGGCCGTGGCATTGGAAAGGTCATTCCCAATGCCAAATCCATTTGCCAGCCCCAATCTAAAAAGGTGTTCTGGATGTTTTTCAGAGGTAGCCAGGACTCCGTTTCTATTAAAATAGATATAATCCCTTGCGGAAGCCATATCGTATCTGTTCCACATTTGCGAAGCGCCTATGTTAAACCGGTAGGTAACGGATGTTTTGCCAACTTTCCCTGATTTGGTAGTGATGATCACCACACCGTTAGAACCTCTGGCTCCATAAATGGCCGTTGCTGCCGCATCCTTCAATACCTGCAGGGATTCGATATCATCAGGATTGATATCGTTCATGTTGTCCCTGATCACGCCATCTATAATATACAGGGGTTCGGCGCCATTTGGGTTATTGATGGATGTTCCTCCACGTACAATGATCCTGGGGGCTGCTCCGGGCTGTCCGGTAGTAGTCTGTACCCTCACACCGGAGACCGTACCTTTCAATGCAGACGCTGCGTTGGAAAAAGGGATGTTTTCAAGGACCTTTTTGTCGAGTTTGGCTACCGATGAGGTCAATGTCTCCCGGGATTGCTCACCATATCCAATGACGACAATTTCTTCAAGTTGTTTGGAGTCGGTTTCCATGCCGACGTTCAGGTTTGAGGCATGATCGATGGTGACTTTTTTGGTCACATAGCCTATATAGCTAAAAATCAATACATCGCCTGTGTTTGCAGTGATGGAGAACTTTCCATCCAAATCCGTTACGGTGCCTTGGGAGGTACCGTCTATCAAAATGTTCACGCCGGGAATCGTTTCCCCTGTGCTGTTGTCCGAGACAATGCCTGTGATGTTTTTCTCCTGGGCAACAAGCCCTTGTGAAAGAAACACCAAAAGCAATATCAGACATGTTCTAAAGTAGTTTTTCCAATACATATCCTTTTGGGTTAAAGTGTTATGGTAAGTGTAATAAATGATGAAAGCTCTTTAAGTGGTAACTGTACAGTTGCTGATCGCTAACAATAGCTTACCTAACAAAGCTAGCAAGGGAAATTTTCAGCCATGGGTATCAATGGTCCTTAAAAAGGGGTATAAAAATCCCGTAAGGTTAAATATTGTACTAAAAATGGGGTAAAATCGTACTGGAATGAAATTTCACAGCTGGCACACCACAAAATATCCTTGAAAAAAATTAGTTTAGAAAGTTCAATAATATTACTAGATGATATGCTAAATCGCCTTTACATTTCAATAATCACCCTGATGTTGACATGTACAGCATTGCATGGCCAGGGCACGGGCCATCCATATTATAAGTTCACCCATTTCAATTCGCAGGAAGGCCTTCCCCAAAATTCCATTTTGGCCATCCTCCAAGACGATATGGGCTACCTTTGGTTCGGAACCGATGATGGGCTGGCCAAGTTTGACGGATATCAATTTACGGTCTATAAACATCAATTCAATAATCCGAACAGCCTCAACAACAATGTCATCAGGGGCTTGGCCCAGGACAAAAACGGGTATATTTGGATCAGTACAGAAGGCGGGGGCATCAATATTTATGATCCCACTACGGAATCCTTTTGCTCGCTTCGAAACCATGCCTTGATCGGGTCCAAAAAAACGGGGCCTTTATTGTTGGACCAGCAAGGAAATATTTGGGTCAGCACCTTGACAGATGGTATATATAAGGTTACTGTCCCTCATCCCACGGAAGACTTTGGCTTAGACCAATTGGTTGGACGGCTCAAAGTCACCCATTACACAAAGGACAATTCAAGGTTAGCCGACAACAATATCTGGCAGGTATATGAGGACGGCAGCCAGCAGATATGGATCGGCACATATGATCATGGTGCCCAGAAACTGGATCCCGCTACCGGGGCCTTCTCCAAGATAACACTGTCCCACCGAGGGCAGGAGGTAAAATCGGTAAAATGTTTCTTTGAAGATGGAAATGGAAATATGTGGATAGGCACGGAGCACCATGGTGTTTTCCTAAAGGAACGGGACAGTAATACTTATGTCCCTTTCAAAACCTCTTCGAGCCTAATGGGAGAAAATATCACCAGCTTTTTGCAGGGCCAACAGGGCAACATCTGGATTGGAACTTTGGGAGGGGGACTTTTTGCCTACGAGACCAAGACCTCCACCCTGTTTCATTACGATGACAATCCCAGTGACAGCTACAGCTTGAACGGAAAATCCGTCTATACCATGCTGGAGGATAAAAATGGAAATTTGTGGATCGGTATGTATTCCGGTGAAGGACTCAACAAAATCAACCCCTCTTCTCAACACTTTGAACACTACCGTCCCCAGGCTGGAGACAAGGGTAGTTTATCTGGAAAAATGGTCAAATCCATTCTTATCGACCATCAGAAAAACCTTTGGATCGGGATGTTCAATGGAGGTTTAGACCTTAAAATGGACGGTTCTGACAACTTTCGTCCCATTCCTCTCGGCGGGAGTACGGAACAGGGTTCCACCAATGTACAAGTGATTTTTGAGGATAGCCGGCACCAGTTGTGGATAGGCACGGACGGGTCGGGGCTTTACCTTTATTCCCCTTCTTTGAGCAGCATAAGGGCTTATCACCATGATCCCCATGACAGCACTTCGTTGAGCAAGGATGAAATATGGGCGATTGCCGAAGATGGAAGCGGCAGGTTATGGATAGGAATGGCAAATGGAGGGGGGCTGAACAGGTTTGACCCCAATACTGATCATTTTGAGCACTTCACCCATATCCCCAACAACCCGAGGACCCCTAGTTTCAACGATATACGTACACTTTTGGTCGATTCCAAGAACAGACTTTGGATCGGGACCTATGGAGGAGGGCTCAACCGATACGATTTTGAGAAAGGGACATTTGAATATTATAAACATGATCCAACAAATCCCAAAAGCATAAGCCATGATATTATCACCTCCCTGTACGAAGACAAACGGGGGGGCATTTGGGTTGGTACCTTCGGAGGAGGATTAAACCGGTTGGATCCTGCTACTGGTAATTTTGATCACTTTAGGGAAAAAGACGGACTTCCCAGCGATGTCATCAAGGCCGTATTGGAGGACAATGGAGGGCAACTCTGGATCAGCACGGTAAAGGGACTTTCTTCCTTTGACCCGGAGATGGACACATTCAAAAATTACACAGCAGAAGATGGCCTCCAGTCAAATGAATTCAACCTGGGATCTGCTTTTAAGGCAATCGATGGGAAAATGTATTTCGGAGGCACCAACGGGTTCAATGCTTTCCTTCCAGAACAGATAGGCCTTCCCCAAAGTCCCCAAAAACCAATATTGACAAAACTCCGTGTGCTCAACCGCTTGGTCCACCCTGGAGATACCGTAGAGCAAAATGTACTGCTAGAAAAATCCATTGGCTATACGGATGACCTGACCCTTTACGATGACCATAACAGTTTTGAATTGGAATTCAGTGGCATGGAGTTTAACCAACAGGAAAAAATTGGCTATGCCTATATGTTAGCGGGTTTCGATAAGGATTGGATACATACCGATGCATCCAGACGTTATGCAGCCTATTCCAATTTATTACCGGGAAAATATACTTTTAAGGTAAAGAGCACCTCAGAAAACAATCTTCAAAGCTCAGAGGAAAGAACGCTCCGGATATCGGTCCTCCCACCATGGTACAAAAGCACGATCGCCTACGGGGTATATGGTATCCTTTTTCTTCTCATTGCCTATTTTGTCAAATCCATTATCGGTTTCAGAATCAAGATGAAAAACGACCTTCGCTTTGAACGCCTCGAAAAACAAAAGCAGGAAGAGATCAACCAACTGAAATTGCGGTTCTTCACCAATATCTCCCATGAGTTAAGGACACCTTTAATGCTTATTAAATTGCCTCTTGAACAGCTCATCGGTCAGAAGGACCTCCCCCATCAAATCCATCTCCAATTGAACTCTATCCACAACAATGCCTCTAGATTGTTAAAGCTGATCAATCAACTTTTGGAATTCAGAAAACAGGAAACTGGACATTTAAAGCTGGAGGTACAGGAAAACGATCCCATTTATTTCATCAAAGGTGTTTATTCCTCTTTCGAGGCCATGGCCAAACAACGTAATATCGACTTTAGGTTGATACTTGACGATAACTTGCCCGAGACCATCTGGTTTGATCTTGACCAAATGGAAAAGGTAGCCTATAATTTATGTTTCAATGCCTTTAAATTTACGCAGGACGGAGGGGCAATATCCCTCCAATTAAAAAACCACGTCCTGGCTGAGGAAAACACCGAAATTGAAGGGATTGAAATCAATGTTGAAGATAATGGCAAGGGCATTCCCTTAGTATACCAAGACCGTATTTTTGAGCGCTTTTTCCAAATTGAGGACAGCCATCGCAACATTACGGCCGGGACCGGTATAGGGTTATCACTGAGCAAGAACATTGTCGAATTCCACCATGGTAAAATCAGCATGTCCAGTATTCCCGGTGTCCGTACCGTCTTTTCGGTTTTTATCAGAAAAGGTATGGCACACTTTAAACCTCATGAAATAGGCAATATTACTTCCATTGGAAAACCTGAAAGGCCTACGATGGAAAAGGAACTGTCCTCGTTGGATTTACATATGCTGTCCTCTTTTAATCCAAAAAACACTACTATTTCAGTAGATGCTTCCCTAAGGACCAAGAAGCTATTATTGGTGGAGGACAATGTGGAGCTGCTGTCCCTTATGAAGTCTGCCTTGAAGGAGCACTTCCATATCCTAACTGCCTGCAATGGAAGAGAGGGGCTTCAAGTGGCCACTTCCCACTCCCCCGACATTATTATATCGGACGTAATGATGCCAGAAATGGACGGTGTGGAGTTATGTAGGCTTTTAAAAAGCGAAATCAAAACAAGCCATATCCCTGTTTTGCTCCTGACCGCCAGGAGTAACCATGATTACCAAATGGAAGGCTATTCATCCGGGGCAGATGATTATTTGAGCAAACCTTTTCCTTTGGATCTTTTGATTGCCAAAATCCGTAACCTTCTCCACACCAGGAAAAAGTTCAAGGAAGCTTTTAGGTTAAAACCTGAAATCATGCCTTCCGAAATATCCATCAGTCCAGCCGATACCGAATTGTTGGAAAAAGCCATCAAGGTGGCCGAAAAACATATGGACAATCCTGATTTCGATATTACCATGTTTGTCCAGGAGATGGGAATGAGCAGGACGGTGTTATTTGACAAAATAAAAGCCACCACTGATCATACACCAAACGAATTCATTCAGACCCTTCGATTAAAGAGGGCTGCCCAATTGCTCCTGCAAAGTGAATATAAAGTATCAGAGATCAGTTATATGGTTGGATTTAATAATCCAAAGTACTTTAGCAAATGCTTTCAAAAACAATTCGGTTCAAGCCCAAGACAATATTCAAAATCAATATTTTCATAAATGATACACCCTATTTTGAGTATAAAATGATTTTATGGTAAAGTAACAAACTTCTAAATCACAGTATAAAATTTGACAAAAGTTGAACAACTGATTTTCATTTAGCAGACCTAGCCCATTCTATAAAATAGATATCATATTCATTTTGAAATAATGAATAAAAAAGGGCCCTAAAGCCCTCCCATATCGGCAAATGAATAGTACCCTTCTGCGGTCAATATGATATGGTCCATTACCGGCAATTCTAACAACTTGCCTGCCTTGACCATTTTCTCGGTCAGGCGATTGTCCTGGTCACTGGGGCGAAGGGTTCCGGAAGGATGGTTATGGGCTTTATGTAAAGCTTTACATAAGGTGCATTATGTGAAGTATATGATTATGTAAAGTAATCCCTGTAAAAACCTGATACTATGAGGATTAATCAAGAATCACTTTACATAAAAATATCAGAATCTTTTGAGCCAAGAGATAAGATTCTCATTATTAAGCCATACAGCCTTTTCACCTGGATTTACGTCTTCATATGCTTTTTCCAGGGCAATGCGTTTCTGTTTGGAGTCAGCTCTGGCATAAATTTCTGTGGTCTGCACAGAGACGTGTCCCAGTATATCACGGATATAGACCAGGTTAACACCCGCCTGAAGGAGGTGCATCGCCTTTGTATGTCTGAAGGAATGACAAGTGATTTTTAAAGGTATCATCAGCTTATTTTCTTTCCTTGCCATTCCTACATACTTCTGGATAATGTAATTGATTCCTGCGCGTGTCAGTTTTTCTTTTTTACTGTTTGAAAAAAGAGGGTACAGTTTCGCCGAAGGACTATCCAACTCGTACTCTTTCAGATAGTTTTTAAGGTGTACTGTTTGTGCATCAAGCATTGGAACTAACCTTGCTTTATTGCCTTTTCCAATGATTTTGATGGTGGCAGGTTTGTCGAGCCGTAACATGGATGGTGTCAGATCAATGATCTCCTGGACCCTTGCTCCTGTGTCATACATTAATGCCAATAAAGCAAGGTTACGCCTGCCTTTCCTGGTTGTTGTATCGGGTTGCTGTAACAGAAGCCTGATACCCTCAACGCTTAGGTATTTGATGCTGTCTTTGGCTGTTTTCTTGGATCTAATGGATAAGATACGTTGACATTCGTAAAGGTTGTCCAAGTGTTGATATTGCAAGTACCTGTAAAAGGAATGAATAGCAGCCAACCGTAAATTGCGGGTTGAGTTACTGCACTTCCTTTCGCTCTGTATCCAATCCAAAAATGCGACGATTGTTTCTTTTGTGATGTAATCCAATGTCAGCTTTTCCAGTTTCACCTTCCTATGCTTTTCAATGAAGGACAGCAGTAATACGAATGTATCTCTATAGGCAGTTATGGTATTGAGACTAGCCCCATTTTCATTGGGAAGGTATTTTGAGATAAAGTCTGAGATATGCTTTGCAAAGTCAGTCGGCCCCATAGTTTCTGAATTTTGGAAAGACATCAATACACGTTTTATCCATATCCCTGATCAGGTCCGGGAACATTGAAGCTGTCAACCGCACATAATGGTCAGTTGCTCCTATTGACTGGTGCCCAAGATAGTTGGACAATATCGGTAGCGAGGCATACAGATCGATTCCTGCTTCTGCCATACCGGCAAGAGAGTTGACAGCAAAAGTATGCCGTAGATCATGTATACGCGGCCCATGTTTTTCTCCCAAATATGGGATATTGGCATGTTCTAAACATTTTCTGAACCATTTCCGAAAACCCTGGCCACACTTATTACCACTGACATTTACGAAGAAAAATCCGGTTGTTGAGTTCTTATAAGGAAGCCATGCCCTGTAAGAAAGATATTCTTTACATACCAAGTTCAAAGAAGCTGATATAGGAATGGCTCTCTGCTTTTTATTCTTAGAATCCTGAATACGGATATACCCGTCTTCCAGATTGACATCCTCATCTTTTAAATCAAGCGCTTCACCTATGCGTATTCCTGTTGCATAAAGTAGTCTCAATAGGACGGGCATGCAAAACAAGCAGGATTCCCTGTGGGCAATTTGCATCCTTAATTCATCACATGCCTTAAATAGCATGGCAATCTCGTCCCGTGAATATACATATGGTATAAACGTATTCTCGGGAAAGCGGGGAAGTTTTGGAATATATGATTCAATCCCTATATCATTTATATAGGAGGATAGTTGTACCAACATCAGCATTCTATGATAATGATATCCTCTGGATTCGTTGGGTCGCTTTTCAGCCCACATGTCGGCGAATGCCTTTGTGATGCCTTGTGATGTCTGCCTCGTTTGTGTTGCAAGATCATCGATTTTGGATAGCGCAAAAGTCTCTGTCACATACTTGAACCCCAGTTTTCTCTTGGTCTGTATGAACTGCTTTATGTGCAGGCCATATACACTGTGATAACATTTATCCATAAAACGCACCTCCTCTCTGCTGATAAAACTCTGTTGGTACAGGCGGGACGTCCAGCATACATTGCTTCATGGAGGTTAGATCGATCCGGAGGTAAAACCTTGTGGACTCTGAACTTTTGTGACCAAAAACCTCCGATATAACGGGGAGCATAGTGCTTTTTTCCAACATTCTGAATCCCAAGCTATGCCGTAATGAATGGGGACCAAACCTTCTGTTTTTGGTGTCAATACCGGCTTTTATTATCGCTCTCTGAACAACATGGGTAACCACGTTGCTAGTAGTAAAACAACCGTATGGCGGCCTTCCTGTTAAAAACACATGGGGTTCTTCTGAAACAGGACGTCCGTATTGTAAATAATCGATGATGGCATTGCCAACGTCTGGCAACAAGGGGAGCTGTAATGGGTTCCCTGTTTTTACCTGGTCAATCTCAATCGTACTGGTGTTCCAATGTAAATTTTTAAATTTTAATCTGGAGATATCCGAAGCCCTGAGCCCGAGCCTGGCGGCAAGCATGATAATAGCATAGTTCCTTTTCCCGGTAGGGCTTGATCTGTCTACTGATGCAATCAGTTTTTCTACTTCTTCCTTTGAATAGAGGGAAGGTATCTTGGGCTGGGTAACTTTTTTACATCTTGGGACCTTAGAAGAATAGTCAATAGCCGTAAGGTTTTCCTTAAACAGATACCGCAGGAAAATCCGTAAGGTCGAAATCAAGACAATCATTACGGTTTTCTTATCACAGTTGTACTGGTTTATGAAATGAAGCAGTAAGGGCAGATCAATATACCCAACGCTGCCAATACCTCGCTTTTCACAGTACTCCATAAATTCATATAAATGTCTTTGATAATTGTGGAGACTGCTTCTGGACATCCCCCTTTGCTGTCTGCGCCTCAAAAAATCCAGAATAACTTTACCAATGGGGCCCCTAAAGTCCAGTGGATATTTACTTGGCAGTGAAGGAATGTTGATCTTGCCTGTCTGATGATACTCGGTAAGCATCTTCAGCCCATTATAAGTGACTCTTTGACTGACAGTCAGATCCTTCCAACTTTTGTTTTTAAAATTAAACCGTAAAAACTGCTCTTCTACTGACTTATCATAATGACTAAAACCATTGGAAAACATAAATTCTCTGAGCCGTTTCCAGACCTTCGCATATTCATAGGATGTCTTTAATGAATAACAGAGCTTCTGTTCAAGGTAATTACCTGCACTGTTGGTGAGTTCATTGAACTCTGTGAAATGCTTGTTCATGATCATTTTTTTTGGTGAATACTACCCCTAAATAAAATGACCAGGCTCTTTAACAAAAGGAAGACAGCGTATTTTTATGTAAAGTAAACTCTTGTTAACTATCAAAAAATCAAATGTTTACACCCAGCGCTTTACATAATCATATACTTCACATAATGGGCGAGGATAATGCCCGATGCCGATGCCTTCATGGCCGCTGCAAAGATCACTTTCAGGTCCACTACGGTTCCGCATGTTCCACCGGACGAGGCGTTGACAATGCCCAGTACCCGGTTTGCCCTGTTCAGCAATATCACCTTGAACTCTTCGATGAACTCCAGTTTGGATTCGTCCCAGTTGGCCCTGAGCACTTTGGCGGCACCTTGGGAGGAAACGATCTGCGGCTTGTCTGACATCTTGGAGTTGGGACGGTAGCTCAAGGTAATTTCGGCTACTTGGCTGAGAACGGTGTTCTTGTTGGTATCCATAACATTTCATGTTTAAGGTTAGAAATTAATTATGGAAGCCCTACAGCTTGAGGGCAAACAAGGCCAAGTGGCAACGGAATAAAGGAGGGCACAGCGGGAAGCGTGGTGTTTATGCCGTAAGCTCATGGCTGCCCTGCCGCCCGAAAGCTAATTTTGTGGAGTGATTAATGCACAACCCCCTCCTACTTTTCAAAAAGGAAGGTATGCTAAATAAAATGAAAGGACAGTACTATTGTTATGGGGGTTAATTGTGGGTAACTTTTGGGAAGTAATCCACTGTTCACGGCCCACTTCAACTTCTTTGCAAAGGGAACGCGCTTTTTCACTTCTCAGCAAAACTGGCCCAGAAGGCAAGAAAGTAGCCAGAATCCGTCTCAAACAGGCCTTTGATCAAAGGCCAAAAAATCGTATCGGGTGTTTACGGGGCACAACTCCATCGCACGGCAGGGATCGCAACGGCATCGCCGCCCCTGGCGGGAAATAGTGGACACCCCGGCCCACAGGGCTGCCCAATTTTGATTTTTATCAAATCATCACATTTTTCCCTTCGATGATCATTAAAGACACTGTGATACTTTCCAAAAATGTTTTTGGAAACAAACAGTATTATTGTATACCGATTTAACATCAATTATTATTTTAAAAGCATTAATCTTTGCTCTTTCTCAAACTTTTCATCGTACGATGGATTGGGCTCTGTTGGCACAGGAGCATCGTATTTCTTCCTCCATCTCACCAATTTGTCGAGAAGTCCTTTTACCACCTCAGGATGCTCACTGGCGACATTGTGCTTCTCACCTAGGTCCTCTCCAAGATGATAGAGCTCCAATCCCCCATCTTCAAAATATTGATGCAGTTTCCAATCGCCGGAACGAATCACTGATCCTGGTCTGGTCCTAAAAAGCGGATCCCTGGCTTGGTCCTCTAAAGGTTTATAAGCTTGCAGGTAAATAGGAAAATGCCAGAAAAGATCCCTCTCGGCCATTTTTTGCCCTTTCAACGCGGCAGTAATATCACTGCCTTCTAGATCCCAGTCCTCTTTTTCGTCACCAATGATTCTGGCTAGTGTAGGAAACAAATCCATTTGGCTCACTGGATCATTATTCACGTCCGCTTGGATAGTGCCAATCCAGCTTATGACCATAGGCACCCTGATTCCACCTTCATAGTAACTTCCTTTACCAGCACGAAGAGGATCTTGATGGCTTGTTGCCCTAATTCCTCCATTATCCGAAGTAAAAATTACAATGGTATTTTCAGAGATGCCCAACTCATTCACCTTTTCCAGCAGTCGTCCTACATTCTTGTCCATGGTATAGATCATGGCCGCATAAGTGGAATTGTTCCTTCCTGGCTTTCCTTCTTTTGATGAGAAACGTTTGAGATCTTCTTCTTTGGCCATCAATGGACTATGCACAGTATAAAAAGGAAGATATAGAAAAAACGGTGTGTCCCGATGGGATTCCACGAAATCAATGGCTTCTGAGGTCAGCCTATCGGTAAGGTATTCTCCTTCCTTTTGGGGTTTAATATGATCCACTTTAAAGGGGCTAAAGTATCCTCCTCTACCAGGATGGCCCTGTGGGCCGCCCGCTACATTATAGTCAAAACCATATTCCAGGGGATCTACAGAAACATGCCATTTCCCAAACGTACCGGTAACATAACCATTTTCCTTAAAAAGATGCCCCAGGGTTTTCATTCCATTGGGGATAAACTTTTCATTATGAGAAGGAATAAGGATCCGGGTTTTGGGATCGCCCCTATCTGGTGGGTGCACGGTATATATGCCATGGCTCATACCATACTTACCTGTAAGCATATTTGCTCTACTTGGAGCACAATTGGCAGCTCCAGCATAAGCCTGTCTAAACACCACTCCACTGCTGGCCAGCCGATCCAGGTTAGGGGTTTCATAAAATTCCGCACCCATAAATCCGAGATCCTTCCAACCAAGGTCATCTACATTGATCAAAATCACATTGGGCTTTTCTGAGGGGCCAGCAAGCTCCATGGATTGACTAAACACATTGGCTGAAAGGGCCAGAGCAATAAGAGTACTCGCTATAATCTTACTCATTATGATAGTAATTGGATATTTCCTTGTCTATAGGACAGCCAATATACCCCATTTCTATTGATTCCAATACATCTGCAAATGGTTCTTTGTTTTTCTGTAATTTTATGGTAAATGCATAATAATGGTCATGTGGCAAAATCCTGTACTGGGTATGGGGCCTTTCTCCCCAGCTGTTGTCTCCTCCTACACCCATCTGTCCATAGTCTATGTTCACCTTGATATAATCTTGTTTTTTCATATCCACTGTATGCCTTACCTCCATTTTTTTCTTTTGGCCGAAGGAATCCTCATCATAATAACTGGCGCCCCACGAAAACTGGGAATGTCCCACTACCACTAATCCAGTCCCCTCTTTATCGGCAAATCTCACTGCTCTGGTGTCTGTGCGGTATCCGTTTTCCTGGGGTCTTACATAGGGATGAAAAAGCCCCTCGACACTGGAATGATAAGCTCCCACCAAGGCCAAAGTCTTACGGTCAAGATAACTTTCATGTGGTCCTGGTCCATCCCAATCCACTTCAGCAAAATCATTTTTTAACTTTAGCCACATTCCGAAGGGAGTTCGATTGAAGATTTTGAGATACAGTGCTACCAAAAATGCGGTGTTGCTCTTTCCCTTCGCGCTGTGAGTAAGCGGTTCATTTTGATTGGTAGAATGTCGTAAAAAATGGCTACCCCCAGTTTAGATTTAGTGTTTTTACACCAAAGTAAAGGACCGGACCACAAAACAAAAAACACCTCCAATCTCATTGAAGGTGTTGCCGTATTATCAAGTGCTGCCTAGGATTACATCTTCGCCCCTCTCCCCTTCTTGGGTTCCTTGGGAGTGTTCTTCACTCCTGCGGCCTGTTGCTTTCCTTCCTGTTTCTCCTGCTTTGACTCTTTTCCCTGGTCCTTGCCCAGCACCAGGTCGTTTGTCTTGACCATCTTCATCTCGGCATCATGGACTTTTACCGACTTGAACTTGGGATTGGCCGATACGTACATGATCTCTTCCTTGCCTCCCCTTTCCATGGTCACCGGATAGACATTGCCCTTTTCAAAGGCCTTGACCATCCATTCGGTCTTGGTAGGGTCCTGCAGTTCCTTGATCGGCAGTTTGGACAGGGCCTCCTTGCTGTCAAATCCATAGTTCTCATGGTAGGACTCTATTTTGAAGTTGTTGTTCTTGTCCTTTTGGGAAAAGTCCAGTTGCATCCAGGCCTGGTAGGGCTCGTTTTCCTGGTTGAGCATCCCCTTTTTCACCGCCCTACCCTCCAACAGGTTGAAGGCCTCCTTGGCCGTCACCGATTGGTTGTTGTAGAAGGTGTGCTGTTTGGGGGCAATTTCCGGATTGGGATTGTGGAGGCTTGCATCGTATTTGTTGAGAAAGTACCGCTCCGACGTATTGGACTTTCTGAAATAAAGCGAAAAGTCCATTTTCTTGCCTTCTATTTCCATTTGGTGCGGCAACTGGAAGGCCTGGTTTCCTGCCTTGATCTGTTTTTCCAGTGCCGCGTTCAGGTCGGTATCAAAACCTGTGTACTTTAACTTTTCCTTGAGGTATTCCAAATTTTCCTGGTCCATGGTTTATCTTGTTTCAGGTTGAACATCGGTCAGGTTTCTTGTTTTCAGGATGTCCCTGCCCCTGACCTTTAGGCGAAGGTTCCTGTCCCCGTTTTTTTCATTGAGCTGTATGTCCAGTAGCTTTTTATCGGATAGGGTAAATTGGGGGAATCCGGCCACCAGCAGGTTGTGCCCATGGCCCTGGACCCCTTTGCCCGTTTTCCATTTCAGGAATATCGGCCCAAGGGACTGCTCCCGGACAGAGGCATGCCCGGACTGCTTTTTATCGGTAATGGAAAACACCGGCTCTTCCGGATCAAAGGCCAGGCGGGAGCGGTTGTCCAACCGGAACCTGAAGAAGAGCAATCCCTCCTTTTGGTAAATCCCTTCCAGCCTGAATTTCATCCGGTAATCCCTGGACGTCCTTCGAAGGAACGCTTCTTCTTCCATCACGGCACCTCCTGCCCTTTCCAGCTTATCTATTCCTAAGCCGAGGCCCCTTAACCGCAAATTTTCCCAGAATAATAGATCCTGACGGGCGATGTTGATGGAAGAGCGGGCAAGGGACTCATCATAGCTGACCCTGAAATGGTACAGCCGCGCATCGGCGGTGACCACATGCAGGTTGGTGGTCCTGAAGGAGCGCTGCCCTGCCTTCAAGAGCAACAGGTTCGGGGCTTTTGCCTCTACCTTTGCCATGACATGCCCGTGGCCGCGGTCCACGCTCACCACCTTGGAACCAAAGACCAGTACGGTGGTGTGGTCCCATCCGACGCTTACCGGGTAGGCAGGAAGGACGGCCTCCTTTGGGACGGGGGTTATGGCCACCTGTCCCTGCGCCTTCTGTGCAACCGTCAGTATGCACAGAAAGGCCATTATTGCCATTCGTATTTTCATCATTTTATGCGTTTTGGGTGTTGATGAGTAAAATGGGGTGGCCGGCCTTCAGTGTTATTTTTATGGCCTTGTTCTTCTTTCTGAACAGGCCCTTTGCTGCCGATACGCCTGCCGAGGCCATCTGGGTTTCCAGGGTCATGCCCGAGGCCATATTGGGCATTCCGTTTACCAGGGCATCGCCGGCCCCCTGCTGTATTTCCTGCCCAAGGCTGCCACTGATGGGAATACCGGGCATGGCGTCCTGGTCATGGGCCTCCAGTTCCACGGGAAGGATATATTTGCCGGACCGCAAGGAGGTGACGACCAATTTGACCCGGCTTCCGTCCAGGGCCGCCTCCCCGTAGACCAGGCTCCCTTTTGGGTAGGCCATGCCGTTTACCCGCACTTCCTCCAACAGTTTGATCTTGACCCTGCCCTCCCTTTCAAAGGTGGTCTCTTCGGCCACCTCTGCGGCAATGGCCGCCTTGACGGCATGTTCCATGGGGGACTGCTCCTCCAGGCCGTAAAAGGCATTTCGCTCGATAGACCCATCTTCCATGTCGGGCAGGGTCAATTTATCCATGCTTTCCACCTTCCTTTCGTTTTCGGTTAATACCTTGAACCGCGGTCTTTCCATCTGTTTTTCACGGTGGCGGCTTTCGACCCTTTCCGGGTGCTGTACGTCCAGGATCTTGTCGAGCATCCCTTCCAACTGCTGCAGTTCGGGATCCGGGCCGGTGGGCTGCATCCTGTCCATCAACGCTTCCAATTGCCTGACGTCGTTGGACAGTCCGGGTGCCCGTGCCGGGCCATTGGCAGCAGGCTGCCCTTTCCTTTCCAATTGTGCCCCCGGGCTGCTTTGCTGGAGCTGTTGGTCAAGCTGTTCCAGTTTGTCCAGCAGGTCGCCTTCCCTTTCCCCGAGGTGCCCACCATCGGACAGGGGAAGCAGTGGACCACTTACTTTTTCACTATCGGAAGCCCTGTCCTTCAGATAGGGGTCCATCCGCATCAGTTCCTTCCGGTGGCTGGCCGCTTTGGCCTCCTTCCTGTAAAGTTCCATTTTTCCGAGCGTCCGCTGTTCGAGCTGCGGTTCGGGAAGGGCCGTGCTCAGCCTTTGCTTGGTGGCCCCGTTGTTCTTGTCCAGTCCCTGTCCCGCCCAGGTAAATGCCAGGATAAAGGGCAGGACGATCAGTGGCAGGACCAGCAAGAGGGTCCGTTGGTTGTTGTTGAATCTTTTCATGGTCTGTGTGTTTAAATTGTTGAACTGTCGAATCGATTAATGGCCGTTGGGGCCCAGGGGGCATTCCTGCTATTTCGGATACGGGCCCATGGTCCGTGCCGGAATGGGCCTGCAGGGCGATGACGGCCGCCCAGGCGGCAAAGAACAGGGAAAACAGTCCTATCCGCTGGTGGTACACCAACCGGTTGTCCAGTCCGGACAGGTAGGCTGCAAGGTCCCTTGGCAATCCCCTTATCCAGCTGGGCGGTGTTTCCATGTCGTTGTCTGGGTCCATTACGGTAGTAGTGGTTTGTTTCATCTTTTTTCGATTTTAAGGTCCTTGTTTTCCAGTGTTTCCCATTTTTCGATCAGCAGGCCATGCGGATTGTGCCGGGAGCGGGCCACTTCGCGCAGCACCCCGGTGGTGACCAGTCTTCTAGTCAGTTTCGAGGTGGGCCTGGTGATCTGCTGCCTGCCATAAAACCGGAAGCGGTAGGGCCGACTGTCCATGGCCAGTGTCACGCTGTCCACTGCCATTTCCTGGCTGATGTTCCCGGTAACCAACCGGTCATAGTACCCCTGCTCCCGCAATACCCGATAGGCGTCCCGCACCGTGCCGTCCCCCAGGTAAAGGGCCTCGGAGAGTTGCTGATTGATCAGGTCCCCATCAGGGGAAAGGGTAAAGAAGCGGTCATGGAACCGGATGACATGTTCCCTGGCTTCCACTTCCAGGTTGTCCTGCCTGCCGCTCGCAAAGGCTTCCATGACCTTTCCGTCCAGCAGGATGTACACCCGTTCGGTGGCCTGTTGCTGGAAGCGGTAGGAAAGCCATACCGCTCCCAGGGCCATCAGTATGGCCCCAAGGGACAGCACCAGGCTAAAGCGTTTCACATGCCCGAAGGCGGTTTCTATATTGGTCAGGTGTTCGAACATATCAGGTAAGGATTTTGGCAGCTGTGGTGGGGGCAGAGGTCACCATACGGCTTGTCTTGTGGAGCAGCGTGTCCCCACCGGCTGCATGGACGATGTAATTGGCCACCGAGGGCACGGTAAAATAACCGATGATGGCAATGACCAGGAAGATCAAATAGGCGGTATCGGTACTGGAAAAGAAGGTCTTGCCCTGGTTTTCCACCTGGCCGATGTCGATCAGGAGCATGTTCTCCTGGATCTTGCCGATGATGGCCCCGAAGATATTGGCTACCGGAAGCCACATGTACACGTTGATATAGCGGGCAATCCAGGAGCGCAGGGAATGCCCGAAACCGTCAAAGACGGAAATTCCCATGACAATGGGGCCCAGGACCGAAAGGATGATCAAATAAAAGACCCTGATGGTATTGATGCAAAGGGCGGCAGCATGGTAGAGCACCTCCAGCACTTCGCTCATCCATTTTTTGATGGAGTTGGAGAAGTTGAAGGAGGCCTTTTCCATGGCAAATTTGATATCATTGCCCAGGCCTTCCCAAAAGCCCTCTTCACTGCCTTCCGGATGGGTGTATTCATACCATCCTTCCCGGTTCCCGCTGCCGCTTTCGCCCACGTACATTTCCCAGTACTCGGTGGATTCCAATGCCCGCTGCTTTGCCTCCAGCAGACGGTCCACTGCCGCATTCGACCCTTCTACCATCCTTCCCGTTTCATTTGCCAGCGGGGAAAGCACGGCGTTCATCAAATGGAGCACGGAGGGGAAGAGCATGATGGCCATGCCCAGGGCAAAGGGGCGCAGCAGCGGATAGAAATCCACGGCCTCTGCCCTGGCGATATGTCCCCAGACCCTGCTTGCGATATAGAACAGGGCCGCAAAGCCCGCAATTGCCCGTCCTGCCCCGATCAGTTCGGAGGCCAGCGGCACCATGTCGGCATAGAGGCTGTCCAACACCTGGTGGAGTCCCCCTGCCCCGCCACTTACCCCTTGCGCCCGTGCACCGAGGGCCACAAAGCCCAATATTGCCGTTGCGATGGCCCTTTTCATGGCCGAAGGGACCGAAGGGTCTTCAGATCTGCTGCCCGCTGCTTTCGCTGCCGGTTCAGGACGGCGGCCTCGTTGTTGAAGGCCCGTACAAATACATAGCGGTCCTTGATCTCATCGAAGATCCGGTCAATGGCCGCCATCCTTTCCCCATCGGACATTTGCAGTTTGCCTCCCGTCACCACCAGCAGCAGCTCTTCCATGTTGCAGACGCTCATGTCGAGCAGGTTGCCGTAGACCAGGGCCAGGTAGTCGAGCTCTTCCCGGGAAAACTTCCCCCTGTCCAAAAACTGGCGGTAGGCCCTGCGGTATTCGGACAATATGACCTGTTGGTAGTGGATGATCCCGCCCACCTTATGGTAGCGTTTCACCACGGGGCTTACCGTGGAAAGCCCTTCGATAAAGAGCTTGTGCAGTCCAAAATTTCCCGAGGCAATGTCCCTTACCGCGTTATAGCCACGGCTCAGGGTCCGGTAGCCCTGGTACATGTCGTTGAGGATCTGCTTGAACTGGTTGAGCTTTTCCACGTTGAGCAGCAACTGTGAGGCTTCTCCGACCTGGGCACTGGCCCGGACCGGGGAAAGGCACAACATGCCCAGCAATAGTATTCCCGTCATAAAGTGTTTCATGGTTTTTTCAGTTGGTTCAGTTGTCGAATCGTTTTCAAATCCCCCGCATGCCAGGCCCGGTGCCGCAGCAATCGGTAGTTTGTACTGTTGAATTCCCGGAGAAACCGGTCCAGTGCCCGTAGTTCCACGTATAACCGGTCGACCAGCTCCAGGCGCTTCCCTTCGGAAAGCTCCAGTCCCGGTTGCAGTGCCACGGCCATCAGCTCGTCGAGCAGCTTGGACGCGGTCGATACCACATTTTCGAATACCTGTCCGAGGTACTGCTTTTCGGATGGCTTCAACCTGCCCTGGGCAGCAAACAGCTTTTTGGCCGTGTTTATCCGGCCCAGCAACCGGAGCTGTAAAGCGATAAATTCCGGGACAACTTGGTAATTTCTGACAGCCGGGCTGATCGAGGCAAGGCCGCCAAAGAAGTCCCCGTGCAGGTTGAACTCCCCGTTGCGGACCATCTGCACGGCATCCCATCCGGTTCGGAGCGTCTCATATCCTTTCCTGGCGTACCCGATATACAGTTGCAGCCCGGTAATCTGTTTGGCCAGGTAGGCCTTCTGGGTCTTTTTCTGCCGGAACCATTCGCCGAAGGTCTGGGCCCTGCCCGGCCAACAAAGCAGCCACAGCAGGAGTAAAAGGCTAGTCGTTTTCATCATGGATATCCTTTAAGGTTTTTACTGCTCCCTTGGCATGGCTCCGCTGCCGGGCGATCAACAGGTTGCGCTCGTTGAACCGCATCAGGTCGCTGAGGTTAAAGCGCACCTTCTTTTCCACCCTGTCGATCAGGGCAAGGCGTTCGCCGTCGTCCATTTTCATGTTGAAGGCGCTGACCACGCCGAGTACCTGTTCGAGGTTGCGCACCGAATGGTCGAGGATGCCCAGGTACACTTTTTCCATCCAGCGGAGTTCGGATGCCGAAAACTGGCCGCTGGCCGTGATGTGCCGCCAGGCCTTTTGGTATTCGGTGACCAGCCTGCCCTGCATCCGGGCAATGTCCCGGACCTTTTGGTACTGGGCAATGGCGCTCTTCACCTTCCAGAGACCGTCGTAATAATCCCCGTAAAGCTCCTTCTGCCGCTCGCCCCACTCGGCGATCTCCTCCAGCTTGAGCTTGTTGAGCGTATTTTCCAGCACCTTCTGGGCATTCTGCAGCCAGATGGTGTTGTTCTGCATGCGCTGGATCTTCAGGTCGATGGCCACGATGGCCTTTTTCACCCCTTTGCGGATGATCTCCAGGATATAGGCCGGTACTGCTGCCTCCGTGCGGGGCATTTGCGGGGCCCCAAATAGCAGCAGCCCGGCCAGTATCACTGTTTTCACTCCCTTTGGCACCCTCATTCCTGACCTCCCTTCATTTCCATGGCCACCGAGGCGATCCCCTTTTCAAGGTCGCCCCCGAAGGCACGGGCCCTTTCCTGCACCTTTATCTTCTCCTTTTGTTCGGTGGTATAGGCCAGGTATTCCTCCGGCGACACCTCGGTACGGTACACCTTGCCCACCGGGCCCAGGCCGATGAACACTTCCTTGTACTTTCTGCCCGGTTCGTTGGCCCTGTTGATCGACATGACCTGCATGGTCTCCTTCTCGGTAAGGCCCAACAGCTCGCGGATCCCGTCGAACTTGTTGCGGTACTTGGACTGGTCGAGCAGGATCTTGCAGTCCGAGTTGTTGATGATGGCCTGTTTGATGATGGGGCTCGAGATGATGTCCTCTACTTCCTGGGTGACCACTACGGCCTCCCCGAAGAACTTGCGGACCGTCTTGAACAAATATTTGATGTATTCTGCCATCCCTTCCTTGGCAATGGCCTTCCAGGCCTCCTCGATCAGGATCATCTTGCGCACGCCGCGCAGCTTCCGCATCTTGGAAACGAAGATCTCCATGATGATCAGCGTGACCACCGGAAACAGGATGGGGTGGTCCTTGATGTTGTCGAGCTCGAAGACGATAAACCGCTGTTCGAGCAGGTCGAGGTTTTCCCGCGCGTTGAGCAGGTAGTCGAACTCCCCGCCCCGGTAATAGGGCCGCAGCACGTACAGGAAGTTGTCGATGTCAAAGTCGCGGTCCTTTACGCCCTGCGCTTCCAGCTGCTGTTTGAAACCTGTTGAACAGAATTCAAAAAAGGTATCAAAACAGGGAAAGGTCTCCCCGTCGAGTCCTTCATAATAACTTCCCAGGGCGTTGGAGATGGCCACGTACTCGCTGCGCGTAAAGGTCTCGTCGTCCTTTTTCCACAGGGCCAGCAGCAGCGTCTTGATGCTTTCCTTCTTTTCGGTGTCCAGGGGCCTTCCCCCCAGGTGGAAGGGGTTGAAGCAAATGGGACGGTCCTGCTCATAGGTAAAGTAATAACCGCCCACCAGCTCGCACAGTCCGCGGTAGGAATGCCCCACGTCCACCAGCACCACATGGGCACCTTTGGCATGGTAGCTGCGCACCATATGGTTGGTAAAGAAGCTCTTGCCGCTGCCCGATGGCCCGAGGATGAACTTGTTGCGGTTGGTGGTCCAGCCGCGTTCCATGGGCTCATCGGAAAGGTCCACGTTGACCGGCTTCCCCGTCTGCCGGTCTCCCAGCCGCATGCCAAAGGGCGAGGGGCTGGAGACATAGCCCGTTTCCATGTTGAACAGGCAGCTGGCCTGCCGGCCAAAGGTCAAAAAGGTCTCCTCCTTGGGCAGTGCCGCCGCATTGCCGGGGATCCCTGCCCAGAACAGCTGTGGGGCGGCAAGGCTTTCCTCCTTGGCCACCGCATCGAGCCTGGCAAAGGCCGCGCCCGTTTTGTTCCTGACCGCTTTGGTTTCCTCCGGGTCCTCCGACCAGGCGACCACATTGAAATGCGCCCTTACCGGCCGGCTGCCTTCCCGGATGCTCTCGTTGAGGTATTCCTGGATCGCCTGCCCGGAATGGAGGTTCTCCCTGCTGTAGGCGGAAAGGCCCTGCATGCGAAGGGCCCTGCTCTCGAGCTCCTTTGCCACGGCCTGCCCGTTTTCCATGACCACATACTGGTTGTAGATATGGTCGATGTCCAGCAGCTGGCCCAGAGGGGCTGCCTGGCCGATGGCAAAGGTCCTCTTGTCGGTACCGTATGCTTCATGCGACATGTGGTCGTGCAGGACATTGGGCAGGCATTCCATTTCGGACAGGGAAAACACCTGCACCCTGGAAGTGCCTATCCGCAGTTCCGGCTTGAAGGCAATGTCTTTTATCCGGGGCTTTGCCGCACAGGGATCCAAAAACAGGTAGCTTTCCAATAATCCCGGGGCTTGGGAAGTACCCAGAAGGTCCGCATCGGCCATTCTCACGATTTCCGTTCCGCCGTCGGCGACCGTTTGGACAAACTGGCCCAGCACGTTTTCAAACTCCTCCAACCTTTTGCCGTCCAGCAGTTCGGGCGAAAGGAACCTTGGCGCCAGCAGGTTGGAGCTGGCCAGACCGCTAGGCCCCTTCCCCTTTCGCGGAAGCGTCAGGAAAAGGCAACAGCGATGGTCAAGGTAGGGACGCTCGTGGAAGAACAGCCCGCTGCTCCTGTCCAAAAAGTCCCTGCCTTCGGTTGGGACAGTCCCCTTAAAGCCCTTTCGGACAAACCAGTCCTGTTTATGGAGGATGCACCCTTCCGGTAAAAGCCGGATCGCTTTGGCCCAGTTGGACTGCAGGGCGGAATAGCCAGGTCCATCGAGGGTAAAGATTTCCGGTAACCGGAGCGCATAGCTTGCGGTGATGTCCCCTGCTCCGCTGATCAGGAATCCCTTTTCCAGCTTCCTGATGGGAAACCACCTGTCCAGTTCCCTTACATTGCTCCTATCCATGTGCTGTCGGGTTCAGTGTTCTGACAAAGTCCCGGTCACGCACCTTGATCCCCAGGGGGACCTTGCGGTGGACCAGCCGTTTTTTCAGGCCGTGCCGGCCATATTTCCTGTTCATTTTGAAGGTCCCTTCCACCAACAGGTAGCCCATAAAGCCACAGGCCACCCCGTTGGTCCAAAAGGACAGGCCCAGCACATAGCCCATCGCAAATACCAGCAGCAATACCACCAGGCCAATGCCCAGGTACAGGATGTACTGTGCCTGCAGGCCCTTAAAGGAAATGGGCCGGTTGACGCCCTTGTTGACCGTATAGCGCTTCATGTCAACCGAAGAAGCTGGTGAGCACGGTGGCCACGATGACCAGGAACACGCAGCTGCCGAACCATGCGGCGGCCACCTTGCCGGTATCCGGCTCCCCGGAGTTCCACTTGTTGAAGACCTTTACCGCGCCGATCAGCCCGACGATGGCACCGATGGCGTACATCAGGTTGACCCCGGACTGGAAGTAGCTGCGCACCTTGGTGGTGGCCTCCATGATGCCGGCATTGCCGTCCTGTCCGAATGCCGACAGGGAAATCCCCGTCAGCAGCAGAATGAGCAGCCCTTTACTGAGTTGGTTGTGTGTCATGGTGTGATGGTTTGGTGTTTTCCCTTTCCACCGCCCGGCAGAAAGGTGCTTGTGAAAGCAGGTCCAATTGGATATGGGAAGGGACGATCAGTTTGCCCTTTTTGAACCTGGGCGGGTCAAGGCCCGCATGGATACGGGCATACTCCTGGAAGGCACGGCAGAGCGTTTCCTCCCCTGCCGGGGAAATGCGTGCATGTTGACGGGCTTTCCTTTTTGCAAGGGCAAACGGTCCGAACAGGATGGAGAGCACGATCATATAGTACAGGAGAACGGTTCCGGCCAATGCTGACCAGAAACCCGGGCCAAACGAGATCCATTCCGGCATATCCTTTTTTGGTTTGATGATGGTACAAATCTCAAAAAGGCCGCAATAAAAAATTCACCAGTCGGTGCGGACTCCGGTAAAAAAAATCTCCGAAGCACCAATCCTTGGCCCCTCCCTTGGGACCAGGGCCCTTTCCGACCACACGGGCCAAGGGTACCAGGCCCGGAGGGAAACTTCACTCCATGACCGGTTGCACTGCCCCGGCCATTGGGCAATGCCAAGCCGCACCCAGGACGGTCGCCCCATGCATTGGAAGGGACTAGAGTCCTTCACTCTCCAGTATATAGTCCTCCAATTTCTCCTTCAGCACCTCCAGGAACAATGTCCTTCCCTTTTTACGGATCCTGATCTCCTGGAACCGTTTATATACGTCCCCCATGTCCCCACCGAGCAGTTGCCCCATGACCTTGGCCACTTCCCTGATCTCTGCCTGTCCATGGTTGAGCACTCCGGCCACTTTTAGGGCATAGACGAGTTCTACCAACTGGTTTTTCTTCCCCGTCCATTTGAGTGTCACCTGTTTCTGTGCCGTGGCCGGCGGTCCTTGGAGGGACTGGATGGCCGAATTGATGTACTTGTTGATCCTGATAGCGGCAAGTATGGTCGAGATCCCCAAGCAGGCCACGGTACAACTGCTCCTGTCGATCGGTGTGTGAAAGGCCCTTGACACCAGAAAGTCGGCCCTTCCCGCCCGCAAAAAATAATGCCGGTCGAAATGGGTCCTGTCCAGCATGTAATATTGGTGAAGGTCCCTGTTGAAATTCAAAAATGCCTGGAGCTTTTGCTGTTCTTTCAGGAGGTATTTGACCTGGTCACCTTTTTGGGAAATCGGCCGTGCTGATTCCAGGTTGAACAGTTCGGCATAATAGATGGATTCCGAATGGAAATCCGGCTTTATGTGCTTAAAAAAATGGATTTCCGCTGCCTCGTCACCGAATTCATATTTTGCCAGGGCCACATCGAGCTCCCCCAGTACCTTTTCGGCATTTTTGTGTGCGGCCTGCAAATGAAACAAACGGTCCTCTCCCAGGGCACTGGCCTCTGGCAGCTCCCTGTCCAGGCGTTCTTTTAGCGTTTGGGCCAATTTTTGAATATCCATGGTTTCAGTTGGTTTTCCTTGCGTGCATCAAAATTGTCCTGTACCAGGTCTCCCATGCGGCCACCTGTCCTTCCATCAATTCCAAAAATGCCGACATTCCATTTCGTGCTTCATTTGGCCTTTCGGCAAAAAACTTTTCCTTGAGGGCATTCATGAGCTCCCTTTCCTCTCCGTACGCTTCCATGAGTTCCCGCACCACCCTTTTGCTGTCCTTGCGTTCCGCCCTGCTTTTAAGGGGTACCAGGTTATGGGGAAGGTTGCCGAACACCACCGTGTCCACGGCCAATATTTCATTGGACAACCGTACCAGGTTGCTGCCCATTTCCATATAGGCCTCCAAAAATCCCTGGTGGGGCCTCAGTTCCCGCCACTGTTCCCTGTAGACGATCTTCAGCAGCTGCATGCACAGTTTACCTTCCGAAAACCGTTGGCGCTGCCGTTCATATTCCCTTATTTGGGATTCGGTCTCAATGGGATAATGGATGAATTGCCAGTCCCTGCCGCCGACATAGTCCCCTATCAAGGCCGACAGTAATTCAACTCCTTCGGCATCCATGGAAATTTCATTGAACAGGTCTTTTACTGCCGTAACATAGGCCTGTCCCCGTACCGGTACATCCGACTGTGTTCGTGTCCGTAGACCGGGATCTATCCATGTCTTTACCTCCTTCCAATATTTGGATCGTTCCCTTAGCGGTACCTGGTACATAAAAACATCAATGGCGGTAAGCAGGGAGATCACCCTACCTGCCCAGGCCACCCGCTCCTCGTTCCCCAGGGGATATAGCCTCCCCACCAAAAAATCCATTTTCATTTCCCCCAAGGTCCTGGCCGCCTCGGTATTCAGTGGCACAAAAAAATAGGTCCGCCAGGCATCCAGTGAGCCTTTGATGAATTCCCGCTCACGGTGGTCCCGCAAGGGGAAGCCCTTGTGCAGGACCATTGAGGTCCGGTCTGAGGTCCTTTCCCCGGGATCCGTCCCGATCCTTGCCATGGTCCTGATGGAGATGTCCAGCAGTTGCGCCAACTGCTTCTGGGTCAGTTTTCCCACTTCACCCCTTAATTTCTCCCTGACCATCCGCCATGCCGATCGATAGGGCAGTCCATCGATTTCCGTCCAAAACCGCTCCCAGCTTTCCGTATGGGCCACCACCCTTTCGTATAAAATCCTAAAACCCTCCATATTGGGAAGGATCATCTCCAGGTTGTCCCTTGAGCAACAGGCCACCCTGCACGGTTGCAGGGCGACCACTTCATGGTTGCTGTCCAATTGCTTCTCGAAACTTGCCAGGTCCATGGCAAAATACTGTGGCGGGTATACCCGGCGTAGCCTGTTGTTCAGGGTGATCCCCGCCAACCCTTCCATGATAAAATTCACTTCGTTTTCTTCCCTGCCCTTTTTTCTGATCACTTCGTTTTTCCGATAGGTAAAAAATTTAACCCGGTGCTCGATGGATTCATAGTGTTCCATATCCACCTTGTAAAAATCGTCCAGCAGGTCTTTGAGTTTTTCGAGGTCCGATAACTTTTTCATAGTTTCTTATTTAGATTAAAAAAACCAACATTCAGGCATGGCAAAAAACCCATTCCTCAACAGTCAAGGAAAAAGCAACCACACATTAAAACAATGGCTTTCAATAGATTATGGAATCAAACTAAAAAGAGTTCAAAAATCAAGTCAAGTTTTTCAAGCACTTTTTTCCATTTAACCTCAAAAAAAGGACATTTTCGTACCCAAAGTATGACATTTTCATACTTTACGACCCTCCTATTGTAATTTTCTATGTTATCGTCGAATTTGAAGCCATGAAAACGACGGCAACAGATTCAAAGGATCCATTATATCAAACGGCAGCCATCCTTTACCTGTCCCTATGGACATTTACGGGGATCGAAAAGTTAGTGGATTACGCTAGCTACCTTGGAGAAATCAGGAACCAGGTTTTCCCCCTGGCTTGGGCAGAAGGGCTAGCTCCGACCGTCCTGATCATCGAATTGCTATTGGCATTGCTGCTTTTGAACAGCAAGACCAGAAAAACCGCCCTATTGCTTTCAACCCTGTTGATGACCGCTTTTACGACCTATATCGGTCTTGTCTGGATGGGGGCATTCCCAAGGGTTCCCTGCTCGTGTGCGGGCTTTCTTGAGGCAATAGGCTGGAGTGGACATTTACTGTTCAACGCGGCATTTATACTCTTGGGAATAATAGGCCTGATAAGGCCACTAAACACGATATAGAAGAAAATCAACAATAACTGCCCAATCTCACGGGAAAAAGTCATTAGGTGAGATTAATCTTTTCCCCAGGCAGCAAATGGAGGAAGCCGAAAATCCCGATAAGAGTAGGCAACGTAACCATAAAACGTTTATGGGATTTTGATGGTCAAAAATCCCGATTTCAATCATGAAAAAACTATTGAAAAACATGCCGCTATTGGCCTTTGTACTGGCAGCGGCCAGCGCGCTGGCCATTAACCTTCCGGCTGAAGAGGTCCAAGGGACCAAAGAGGCGCTGAACCCGGCCAATAACCAGTGGGAGGACATCACTGGACAAATGCAGGGCATCCACTATAACTGTGACGAGGAAGTGGAAACGGACTGTACCCGTGAACTGGACGAGTTCGGCCAGGAAATCGCCGGCACCCGTGTGGAAGGAGAATACCAACCACTTTAGGGGCAGGGGTTAAAAAAAGGCCAGGGGCAGAACCCCTGGCCTTTGATTTACCTTGGATTCTGTGGGATTCCGTTCATTTGGATTTCGTCCATGGGTATTGGAAAGGCATATTTTGCATCGCCAGGATTCAGCCGATAGGTAAGGTCCCCTAATTGCCGGACGATCGTTTTTTCATACCTACTACCAGAAAGCCGTCTCAGGTCTTCCCATCGCAGCCCTCTGAACACCAACTCCTTCCTTCTTTCTCTGAGGACCTTTCCCAACAGTTCCTCTCCGGCAAGGCCCGATACTTCTTCAAAAGCCCCATCCTCATAACGATGTTCCAAGAGCTCATTCAGACATCCCAGGGCCAGGGCATCATCACCCAGCCTTACGGCGGCTTCCGCTCTGGACAGCAACAGTTCATCCGTCGCTATCCCATCAAATTGATAGAGATTGCCCATATAGGTACCTTTGAACTTAACCTGTCCCTCTTCATTCGGAGCGGTAAAGAACAAATCCTTTCTAAGATCACCCGGGCCGTACTCATCATACAGTTCCGGTACAATAAAAGCATCGGATGTATAGGCAACGGACCCAGAGGAAAAGTAGCTGCAATAGATGATTTCCTTGTTCAGTCCCGTGAAGCCGAAAGGTCCACTTGAATTTAAAGCGGCGTAGTCCATCAGCTCGGCATTCAGGTCAAGGGCCTTACCGGTAGATTCCAACACCTTTTCATAATTTCCCATCGTAAGGTATACTCTTGAAAGCAGGCCGTATACGGCCTGCTTGGATGGCCTTGTGGTCACCGGGACCTTGTCGGGAAGATAGGGCAGTGCCTGCTCCAGGTCCCCTATCACCTGTTGGTAGCATTCCGATATTCCGGACCTGCCGGCCAACTTGTTGACATCTGCTTCCAGCCGGATAGGAATACCCAACTCTTCCGGTGCTAGATGGAAGGGCATCGTAAATATCCTGAGCAGGTTGTAGAACGCACTGGACCTGTAGACCAATGCACTTCCGTACAGGTGCTCCCATTTCTGCCCTTCACTGTCTTCCCGGATCCTTCCAAGTTGTTCGATGGACACATTGGCATAGAAAACCTGCTCGTACAGATTGTTCCAGGCCACCGAACGGCCGGAGGGAAAGACCTGGTCGTTCCATATATGGGCGTTCCTTGCGGTCTCGCTCCAGCTATCCCATTCTGCCCTGGTTATTGTATAGTCATCGGAGGCGATCTCCCCCAGGTCTGCATTCCTGTTCATAACGTAATCATTGTCCAATAAGGCCTGGATGTCCTCTAGGTTATCGGGAACCACCAGTCCGGTATTCGGCTTTTCATCCAAAAAACTATCACAGGCAGTCAGTAGGTGTACGATACTGATTATCATAATGGCAATGGGGTAAGGAGTTATCTTTTTCATGGATTATTAACTTATTAGGTCAAAGAAAAAAGGTCCCGGTTTCCCGTATGGAAACTTGTCCCGCTTTTGGTTTTTAATGTATGGTACTTACATATGAAGAAAGTGGCGGTTAGGGACCTGAAGCCTGTAACCACCGTATCATTTTTCGGTGGCTCCATTTATGTTAAAAGCAGCCACTGCCCGGTCTTCCCCTTAGTGCTATTAGGTAGTTTTCATTTATTGTTGAACATATAAATAAATGGGCAGGGCTGCTTATTTGTGGTTTCAGAGGTCAATGCGTACCCCCATGGAAATGCTCGACAAGGGCCTGGCATTTCTAAAATCAGGATCCAGGGGATCGTCCTTCGCCGCTTTCCACAGGATCCCCAGGTTATTGGCATACAGGTAGATCTCCGCATGCCTGAAGGGCATGTTTGGGAACAAGCCGGTTTCCAGTCCATAGCCCAGCCTGACATCCTGTAACCTGACATGGTCACCCCGTTCGACCAATACCGAAGAGTAACTGTAGAAATTATCACGGTTCGCGTCCGTGCGCTCAGGGAGGGAAGGCACATGGGTAAATCTTTCATCTCCTTCTTCCTTCCACCTGATGGCAAAGTCCCCGTGGCCGCCTTGTCCGGAAAGGACCGTGGCGTACCGCACGCTTTCCTTTCTGTAATAGTATCCCAACCGATAACTGATGTTTATCGAAAGGCTGAGGCCCTTCCAGCGAAGGTCGTTCCGCACCGCGCCAAAATGGGTTGGCCGTGAGGGCCCGTGATAGGTCAGGCTTTGAGGACTTGCCCCCGTTATGATGGCCCTGTAATCTGTTGAAGGCTCCCCGTCCACCCATCCCATTGGGTCCCCGGTCTGTGGGTCGAGCCCTGCCCATTCATAGCTGTATATCGCATAAAGGGGCTTTCCGCTCAGCGGAATAGGGGTATCCTGTTGGCTCCCCATCCCCCGTGACAAGTATTGGTTGACCGGGCCCTCAAGTGAGTAGTCCCCTACCTCTTCCTTTACCCAGGAATGGAAGTTATTGATCTTCCATTTAATACCTTTGTCCAGCACCACGGTGGTGAAGGAAGCGTCGATCCCCCGGGTCCTTGTGTCAGCGGTATTTCCCCGAAATTCCGATATACCCGTACTTGGGGGATATGGGGTATCACCGATCAGATCTAGCCCATGCTTGCTGTAGTATTCGATACTGCCTGAAAACCGGTCGTCCCTGGAGGCCCAGTCAACGCCGATATTCACTATTTTGATGCGCTCCCACTTCAGTGAAGGATTTGGAGGATTAACCACAATGGCCGTAGGCAGTCCAGTGATGGAACTGTTGTTCCTTCTTAAAGCAGTGGTGTATGCGGATATCCCCTTGTCAATATTCCCGTTATACCCATAGGACATCCGTAGCTTGACATAGGGCAGCCAGTTGGCCGCAGGATAAAACCCCTCGTCACTCAAGGTCCATGCCAGGCCTGTTGACCAGAGCGGCACCCCTTTCTGGTTGGCATCCACTCCAAACAGGTTGGACGCATCCTTTCTTGCACTGGCCGAGATGGTATATTTGTCCTTGTGCGTATAGGCCGTGTTGAGGTAATAACTGACATACCGGTCAATGGCCCCTCCGATGTTGTCCAGGTAGGGAATTCGAAGGCGAGCAGCCGGGTAATAGTATACCGGATATGGATTGACATAATCCATTTGTGCTATGCTGCCCACTCTTGCGTTGTACCCGTAGAAGCGGTTGCCCATCGACCTGCTGTTTTGGGACTTGATTTCCGCCCCTGCGATGCTCGTCCATTCACCGCTTTCCCCTTCGGCCGCATAACTTATCTGTGCCCTACCGTGGTGGGAATCCGATGAAGTGCTCGAGTGGTCAAGTATCCCCCCAAGGGGGATTATCCTGGTCAGTTGACCGGACTCTGACACCTGTGTATATTGGTTGATCAGGTCCCTGGCATAATAGCTGTCCGCGGTATAATGTTGCGTCACCTCCTGCTGATTACTCCAATATTGATAAGAAAGCCCCATTTTCAACCCTTCCACAGGACTGTATACCACCCCCGCATTCATCCTGATATCACTTCCTGTCAGGACATTGCTTCGCTCCGAAACATCCTTTAGGGGTACGTAGGTCCAGTCCAGCAACCCTTCTTCGTGTGCGGCTTCCAAAAATCCCGTCCTGTAGTCCTTGGTTACGGGCAATGGATCCCCGTTTTCGTCCCTGAACGTGGTATATGGTGGCAATACATCGTTGGCGGATTGCTTCATCTCCCCGTATGCCAAACCATTCCGGGCATTTTTGGATTTCACATAGTAAATTCCGGTATTCAGTTGAAGCTTTCCCCCTCCCATTTCCAGATGGTGTTTTCCCCCGATGGTCATCCGCTCCTTCCCATCCCCTATATTGCCTTCCAGGTTCCGGTCCCAGCCCGCGGACAGGTAATAGTCCTGATATTCGTCCCCTCCGGATATGTTCATGGCATATTGCTGGTTGACCGGTCGTCGATAGAATTCGCGCAGAAAATCCTCGCGTACATCCTGCCGGCGAAAGGCCTGGATTGTTGAGGTGGCCTCTTCTGGACTGATCACCCCATCACGCGCGGCTATCAAGGTCTCGACCACTGGGCTGAGGGCGGTCTTTCTTGCCGAGTTTTCCATGGAAACATAATATCCCTTTTCGAATAGGTCCAACTCCGTATCAATAAAATCACCGACATCCATGACCGGAAGGTAGTAGGGGTCAAACCGTTCCCCTATGGTCAAATTGCTGTTGGCCGACACCTTGATCCCTCCGCCTGCTTTTCCTTTCTTGGTGGTAATGACGATCACTCCATTTCCTGCTCTCACTCCCCAGATGGATGCCGCGGCGGCATCCCTTAACACATTGATGGTTGCCACGTCATTGGGATTGATGGATCCTATCGGACCGTCATAGGGGAAACCGTCCACCACGATCAAGGGCTGAGTATTGGAAAACAGGGTACTCCTGCCCCTGATGGAAATGGCATCGGAATCGGGGCCCGTACGGTTGAATACCAGTCCAGGGGTCACATCGGCCAGCCTGTCCAGCACATCGGTACTGACAGGCCTGTTCACAAGGGTGCTGTCCAACTGGACAAACGAGCCCGTGGCCCTTTCCTTTGCAACCTGCTGGTATCCCGTTGAGACCACCTCCACCGCATCCATGTCCAGGCCATCAGGTTCCAGTACAAATTCCGGCTGCCCGGAAATGGGAACATTGATCTTTTTAACCTGCTTTTCATATCCCAGGAAACTTACCGAAAGCCGATGTTCTCCTGGTGGCAGGACAAGGCTGAACGTCCCGCTTTCATTTGTTACGGCTCCATTATTGCTTCCCACAACCTGGACCACCGCCCCAAAGAGGGGCGTTCCCTGAACATCTTTTACGCTCCCGGTCAGGGTCTCCTGTGCCATTGTGTCCATGGCCCAAAAGAAAAAGTAGGCTATCAGAATATATCTTTTCATGTTACGGCTATTATCTTTCAATTATCATTTTTCCTTTCGGAGTCCCTGATGACCAATATATCGATGGGCATTTTCTTTTTGATCAGGTCCAGCCCATAGGGACGAAGGCATTTTCTGATTTCACCAAGGTCACTCATTTTTCCTTCCAACAGGATGTCCACGGGATAATCCATTCCCGTGGCATCGATTATGGGGAGTTTCAAATGCTGCAGGTAATACCGCCAGTAATAGGCCAGCAGTGATATCTTTTTATTTTTCAGGGAGGCTCCCACATAGTCCATGTCGCTGTAAGGTTCCCCACCCGCTGTCCCCAGTCGGATGCTGTCGTCTGTCCGCACCAGGGCCAGTACTTCGGTTTTACGTTCTTCTATGGTGGCCTTATATTGTGGAAACATCCGCTTGAGGTCCTCTTTCATGATATCATACTCCTGTCCCGGGTATTTTGGGGATACCAATAGTTCGTAACAGAACCTGTTGGCCAATTTCCATTCATCATAATCGTCCCTTGAAAGGCTGTGACGAAGTTTGCCTGGGTCATCCACCTCCAAGGCCCTCCTGTTGCGGTTAAATTCCACCTTACCGACCCCATAGGCCAGTCCAAAAAAAGTAGGGATAGTGGAATTGGTCAAAAGTATCCGCATCCGGCTCCTGTCGGGTTTTCCTGAAACTTTGTACATGGCCGGCATGTCCTTTATATATGGGAGGAAGACCGATTGCAGCAGGATTTCCTTATCCTCGTCAAATCCGTGGTTTCCCATGAGCAAGAGCTGGTTGCGGTCGAACAGGGCCTTGGGTGGCTCCTTGGTCTCCAACATTTCCTCTCCTTCAAGGACCTGCCGGATGGAATCCTTGGCCACGGCCTCCTTTCCTGTAAATGCTATCACCACTCCCTCTCCATTTATCCAAACATAATGGGGCAGGGTCCTGTGAGGAAACAACTTCCTCAGCTGTTCGTCCGATACGGCCATGGGCATGGATACTTCCTTCAGGTAATCCAATCGGGAAAACAACTTCTCCACCTCCTCCTTGTCCTGATAGGTCACCGGGAGTATGGCAACCTCGTCCAGTTCCTGGTCAAGTGCGGCTATTTTTGGCATTCCCTTCACGCAAGGGGCGCACCAGGTAGCCCAAAAATCAAGGATCAACAACTTACCCCTGTAGTCCGATATCCTTAACTCTCCTTCCCGATGGTTGATGACATTTTCGATGGCCAGATCAGGAACCCTGTCCCCTATCTCCAGTGGCTTTAAGTCCTGTAGGTCCGAAAACTTGTTTTCTTCGGTGGAAGGGTCTTCGTTCAATTTGAGCTGTGCAAGGGCAGCCTTGCCATAAAGGCATAGGTATGCCAGTAAACATAAGTATATTATTTTTTTCATGTTTTTAGGATTAAGTAGAAAACTCCAACACCCACTAGTAGCCGATCCCCCTTGTCCTCCCATAGTACGGGAAAATATTTCTGGAAGGATCCTGACCAAAATCGGGTGTCCCCATCTTCAACGGGGATTCCTCTTTCTACCTGGATAAGAAATAAATTGAATATCACTGGTCTTCTTCCGGTATCCCGGGCAACCGGAAAAATGGACAGCAGTGCTAGCCTCCCGAAGGCGGCCAAAAATCACTTGCCGAAAAGCAGACAAGGAACAGATAGGAAAATGGGGCAAGCCGAGAGCAGGCAAAAGCACCCATTATATAATAGGTTATATCGGATTCTTTGGTTTCCGACGAAAGACGATCTCGAAATTAGTGATTCCTTGCTTTATTTGTATGTATAGAGTTGTTTTTGAATCAACCCAAGCAGGATTATCAGTTTGATAGTCTGTTATTAAAAAAGGATATACAATATGTCCCATATTTTGTAAAGTCTTTTATGGAACGCCTTTCGCAAAAAATAAAGCGTGAGCTCTCTTTCTTGCCGAAACTGAGGTACGACCAAGCACCTTGGAACGAACAAGCGAGTAGCTCACGCCAATGGCGTGAGCATTTCCCCACTTTTTGTCTCGTTCCTTTTAAATTGGTCGTTTTCAGTTTCAAGACGCAAAGTGCGAATGCTTCGAATGTT
Source organism: Echinicola vietnamensis DSM 17526 (assembly GCF_000325705.1). Lineage (NCBI taxonomy): Bacteria > Pseudomonadati > Bacteroidota > Cytophagia > Cytophagales > Cyclobacteriaceae > Echinicola > Echinicola vietnamensis. The sequence goes on from NC_019904.1 coordinate 5,232,817, forward strand.
AAACGAAAGATTCGCTAAATTAACTTATTCTTTTCAATAAACTAAATCATACATGCATAGTTAATGTTTATAGTTTTTTATTGGTAAAGAAAGTTTAAAATATTAACTCAATGCATAAATATACATATAAATATATTAAAATACAACTTTTTACATATAGATATTATACACTCTTAATATTTACCTTGCGATTTAATAATGAGCATTCATAATAAGGTACTACTGTGCATAGAGGAAAGGTATTAAAATCGATTATTAATTCTCATCCTGATTCAGGAAAAGTTATTGCTAAAAGAGCAGGGTATGAACCTGGAACATTATATAAACATTATCAAATAGAAAATCTTTCTTACCAAATTATAACTAAATATGCTAAGGCAATGTGGCGAGACTTATCTATTGAGTTTCCCGAGATAAATAAAGAAATATCATTCCAATCATTTAAACAAGAATACGATAATAGAGATAAGCAACAAAATGCAAATACAGCTTATGAATGGAAAGATAAATACCATCGCCTCCTAGAAAGTCACAACGAAATTCTTAAAATGAATATGAATCTTAAGGAAGAAATTAGAAACTTAGAAAATGAATTGAAGAATTTGAAAAGAAAAAAAATATAGAATTCCTAACCAAAATCAATCAGACTTTAACTAAACAAATACAAGGCTGTCAAAGGGTTACCTGCAATAGCAATCACTTAAAAAATTTAGTCTTAATGGGTGTGTTTGCGAAACTTCGATTATGTCAACCCGGAAAGTACCCCCTATTTTCACAATAGAAAGTCAGCCTTTAAAATTCCCTCCACCAAACAGTTGCCCTATAAGGTGAAAACCCTTTATTTTGCAAAAGGCTGGAAATGGCGGATAGATTTCATATCAAAACACTCCCAATATGCCCAATCCCAAACTACAGGTTTACTTGATGGCCTTTATGGTAGTCGTTACCCTGATCATCCTCTTTTGGAACAAGCTGAGGTTGGACAGGTTCTCCATCAAGGAAGTTGCACGGCCGGAAATGGTAAAGGAATATAAGCTGCTAAAAAGGATTAGTGGTTATTATTGGTTGATCTTTTCTTGCTTCGGCCTTATGACCATAGTATATGCAGGGCTGCCCCAATTCTATTATTTATTCCTACCGTTGGACGCCTTTGACTTGCCTGTAATCAATACGATGGGACTCCTTATTCTCGGGGTTTCACTTGTATGGATCATCATTGCCCAGATCCAGATCGACAAGGAACTTTACCGACTTTCAAGGAATATTGAAAAGCTGGAGGCAATGGAAATGGTCCGGTTTTCCGAAAGGCTTCTGATCTCGGGAATGTTTATCCTGTTCCTTGGTTTTTCTACTACCATCACCAATATTATGGGCATTGTCCTGGTCCTTATCAGTGGTTTCATTTATCTAAAGCAGTTTAGTATAAGCAGAGACCTATACATATAGCGAAAAGGTAATGGACGTCATCATAAACTGAGGAATTTTCCAATAGTGCCGACAGAAAAAGGTGACAAGAACCTCCCGGACCTTTTTAGAACACCTGCAAGGACAATTGTTATTTTTATATCTCAGCCATAGGTACTCATTGGCCGGGGTTTCTTCCAAAAGGAACTATTGGCCGGCACTTTATTTATCCATCTGTTTTACCCTTCACAAAGAGCTGCATGGTTACCAGATCATGAACGGAATTACACCTATTGGTTTGCCTGATTAATTGCTCCAAATATTGCCTTATACTGGGCACCTCTAAACCAAAGGGGTGTCAACAGGACCACAAGGACAACCTTTTGTCCCTCTTGAATTTCAATCAGCTTGTTCACCTTGATCCCCTCTTAACTTTTATTGGTTCTTTCTCCTCTCCCTCATTATCAAAAAGACAAATCGACTTTTATTTCCTGTAGTATTTCACGGGAAAGGGGTTTTGGTAAATAATCATGAACAATATCAATTCCCTTTGCACGGCCAACATCCCTGGGATCGATGGAAGATGACACGATAAAGACATGTACCCTATCGGTCAGGTCCATTCTGAGCAATTCATCAATAAATTCCCAACCGCCCATTTGTGGCATATGTATATCCAGGAACAAGAGAAAACAAGTCTTTGGATTGAGCATTACGTAATCCAGACAGCCCCTAGCTGATGTATGCACAACCAGCTTGAGGGAAGGAAAATTCTTTTTGATCATTCTTTGATGCACCAAGTTGATCACGTGGTCATCATCCACCAATAAAATTTCGCGTTTGCGCATAAAATGTTAGTTGAAATATAAAAACATTACCAAGGCCCTTGAAATTCTAACCAATACCTTCATGACACTAAAAATGGAGTCAACTGGTTCTTTAACCGGGACTTTCCTATCCCAAAAAGGGCAATTGGATGGGGATTAAAATCGATAACTAAAAAGCCTGACATTTGTCACCCCGCCCTGCTGATCCACTTGACTTCTCCAAGTGACCGCTTTAAATTAACAATATTATTTATACATATCCCATTAAACATTTTATTATATGCATTTTACTAAAAATCAGCACACATAATCTATAATACGCATTTGAAATGCGTATTATTTATTTTCACACCTTATGACAGCTGTTCTTGCTTTCCGATCGTCTAAAATAAACATCAAATAAAACCTGTATTTTATGTGTTTTATCCCAAAAAACTTTCTAAGACAAGTTATGAATAAACCTTGTTTTATAATGTCCAATTAATGATGTATATCAGCAGAACGAAAGGGTCCGTGAGTGAATGCGGATAAGGAGGCCGAAAGTTCCCGCTAGCGGTCGGATTTATTATCGCCATCTCACTGTTTGGCGCTTTTTGGGACCTTCCATTGTCATGAAGTTCAGCAACAAAAAGTAAATACCTCCTACTGGTCAAAACTATCAAATAATAGGAGGATATTATGCCTCCACGTTAAAAATGTGTGGAAACCTTGAAAATTTAAGCACAATATCCCCAGCCAGCTCTCTTGGTGAACATAATGGATCTACCGATGGGAAAAGGCCAAGGCATACCATCAAGAAGGTTGTTCATCCAATGGAATGGCAAACCAAAAGGTACTTCCTTTTCCCTGTTCTGACTCTACCCCAATTTTTCCATTGTTCATTTCAATGTATTGCCTGCTCAGGACAAGCCCCAGCCCTGTACCTATTTCATGGTGGGTACCTTCTGTGCTCATGTTCACTTCATCGAAGATATGCGGCAACCTTTCTGCTGGAATACCTGTACCAGTATCCACCACGGAGACCATCAACAACCTTCCCCCACTATTGGTCTTATTGTTAATGATGATCTGGTCACCCTGTCCAGAATATTTAATGGCATTGGCCAGAAAGTTACGTACAACAATTTTGACCATTTCCACATCGGCAAGGACCATCCTTGGTCCTGTACGATCAATGATCTCTATCCCTTTCTTTGTTGCGTCAGGGAGGAGTAAAGATATGGTCTTTTTCACTATTTCCTTTATTTCAAACCTGACCGGACGTGCTGAAGTTTCGGTCATCTGGCTTTTCGCCCACAAGACGAGGTCCTTTACAAAATAATTGACCTCGCTTAATTTCGTGCCGATCTCCTTGGTAAGCATTTCCATTTCTTCTTTGGTGAACATCCCTTCCTGATACATGTCAATGGTACTTTTAAGGGAGTTCAACGGTGTCTTTACATCATGTGCCACTACTGACAATATCCTGTCCTTGAAATTCCCCATCCTTTCAAGTTCCCTGTTCTGAGCATCCATCTCTTCTTGGTGTTTTTTTTGTATCCTATTGGTACGGCGTATATTTCGGAGATAGAGAAATAACAACAGGACCATCAAGACCAATAATATCGATAGGACGAGGATAAAATAGGTGAAATTACGCTGGCGAAGCAATTGCTCCCTGTGCTTTTGGTTGACTGTTTTTATCGCTTGGTCATGCCGGAACTGCTCCTCGGCTCTCACCAATTGAATCCTTACCTCTTGATTCATCAAACTGTCTCCAAGAAGGGTATATTCCTGATAACTGTCAAGTGCTGCTTTATAATCGCCCTTTGCCGCTTGTATCCCACTTAAGACAAGTAATCCCTCTCTTGTCAGGGCAATATGGTTGATTTTCCGTGCCATATGGAGTCCTCTTTGCACTTGAACATAAGCTTCAGTCGGTTTCCCTGCCTCAAGTAGGCATTTTGCTATTTTAAGGTCTGCTTCGGCTACTTTTTGTTCGGTCCCCATCTTCATCGCAATATTTATTGCTTCAGCATACTTTTCCATGGCCGTCACCGGATTTCCCGTCTGCTCCAATAAGTCCCCCAAAGCCATATAGGACCTGACCATTCCGGCCCTATGCCCCCCCCTACTTTCTTTTAATGCCCGCTCATAAAACTCATTGGCTTTTGCATGCAGGTTTTCCTGGAGATACGACCGGCCTATCCTTATATCCAACATGTGCTGGATATCGTGGTAACCTGAACGGTCATATAGGGACTTGCTCAGGGTATAGGACTTCCTTGCTTCCCGTAAATTCCCCTGAAGCTCATGGACCTGTCCAATGGTCCAGTGATTTCGGGCCACTTGCTTGTCAAAACCGTTTTGGGTGGCGATTTCCAAGCCTCTATAAGCCAGTTGCTGTGCCTTTTCGTACAAACCTATATCCAAGTAGACCATCGACAGGTTTATGCACAATACCCCTATTTCCTTTCTGAATCCCAATTTTTCGGCCTGTGCCATTGCATCCTTTTCCACCACTATGGCTTCCTTGAAGTTTCCTTTTTCATAATGGGCCGTACCGATATTGATCAGCGCGGCCAACACTCCCCGTTCGTATCCTATTCGATTGCTAACCAGAAGGGCCCTTTTCGATATGGCCATCACCGAATCCGGGGCGGTACTCCAATACCGGAATTGATATAGCCTGTGTCCTTTTCGTAACCGGGATCTTGCTGAAACTGCTCTACTTTTTTCCGCAAACTATCCCTGTCCAGCTCCTGGGCGAACGTTACGGAGGACAGTACAATATTTACTGCCCAAAGGTACCAAGATGCTATACAGGACTTACGTACCATAAAAATGTACACTTTAGTTTTCTTGCTCTTGGTATACAATAAATAAACTTTGACATTAAATAACCATTATTCCCCCTTAAAATTTTCGAAAAAACCACTTTGCCACCATTGGTTTTGCCATGATGAATTTTATAAGAAAAGCCCATTTAAGTCCTTCAATCCAAGAATGGAGGGAAACCATTTCTGAATACTAAAAGGCACCTTCCATACGGATTTCGCAATTCCTTGGCCTTTCATGAGCCTGACTTAGTTTACCATTCAGCTACCTTACTTTTGCAATTCAACCATGGTTCAATCCGCTATGGGCTTCAAGTCACCAATTATGGATCTTTATCGCTTTCTGATGATCAGGCCTGCCAGTCCTGGGCTGTCCAGCATCCTGTCCAGTTCCGACTCTATCAGTTCGCTGACCTCGGATTTGATCCTTTTGTAATTATTGGCCACTTCGTGTTCGGTTAGTTTCCTGCATGGTGGAATGGGCCGGTATCCTCTTTCTTCCCTTCGGATTGCCTCATGGTCATTTTGGATAGCGGCATGAAACCCCTTTAATTTGATGGGCTGATCGGGCGTATCGGCCACCATCCCCACAAATTCCCCCGAGGACAGGGAGGCGATCGTAGATTGGGGCACTGCAAGGTCAAGCTGTACCGAATGGCTTATGGAGGTATCGTTGGAATTGACGGACCTGCTCTGCCTGGGCTGTCGGATCTTCCCAAACCGTTCGGACAATTGCTTTGCCGTATCGCCAAGCACCTGCCCTGAAACGATATTGCCCACCGTGTTCATGATCACCTCTGCATGCTCCCTGCCGTAGTCCTTTTTGAGCTGGCTGTAATCCTGAACGCCCAGACAGGTCGCCACCTTGTTGCTCCTTGCCGTGGCGATCAGGTTATCTATCCCGTTAAAATAAATGGTCGGAAATTCATCGAAGACCAGGCTGGACTTGAGCTTTCCCTTCTGGTTGGCCAGCTTGGTGATCCTGGAAATATACAGGCTCAGCACTGCACCGTACACCTGTTGCTTTTGTGGGTTGTTTCCCATGCATACGATCTTCGGCCTGTCCGGATTGTTGATGTCCAGGGTAAATTCACTTTCGGAAAGCACATAGTAAAGCTGTGGGGAGGATAACCGGGCCATGGTGATCTTTGCACTGGCAATCTGGCCTTCAAGTTGATCGGCAGCCCCTTGCATAAATGCGGAGACAAAGGGATTGATCAGCACCTCTATCTCCGGTTCACACCGCAGGACCGAAAACAGCTTCTCGTACTCTACCTGCATCATTTCAATGACATGGGGAAGGGTACAGTACTTCCCTTCCTTGTACCGTTTGAGAAACCAGATCACGGCAGTTAGAAAATTAATCGGCGATTCTACAAAGAAGTCCCCTTGTTTTTTAATCCATTCCCTGTTTAGCCCCATCATAATGGTCCGAGAAGCCTCGCTGGCATCGGTGATGTCCAGCATGGTGGACGGTTCAAGGGGATTGCACCGATGACTGCGGGAAAGGTCATCAAAATTGATGGTGTAGAATGTCGGTGCTATCCTGTAGGCGGCCTTATTTTTCCGCAGGGCATTATAGGCAATTCGGGAGAGGTCATCGTACTTAAAATCATAGATAAACATGGAAAAGCCCTTAGCTATGTGTTGAACGATCACATGCCGGATGACAAAATAGCTTTTCCCTGAACCTGGTGTTCCCAATACCAACAGGGCCCGGAAGGGGTTGATGATGTTGATCCAGCTGGGCCTGCTTTTTTGTTTCAGGCGGTATATCGCCGGTAGGTTCACCGAATATTCATTTTCAAGCAGGCGCTCCTCTTGGGGAAAGGTCTCATTGTCATGATTGAACACGTCCTTGCTCACCTGCTCTTTTAAACAGCGCGACAACCTACTCCCTCCCCATAGGACCATAAGGTAGCCTGTCACCATGGAGATAAGGTAGCAGTATCCGAAAACCAAACGGCCCAGCACTACTGCCTCCCAATAGGTGGCCAAGAAAAACAGGACACTTCCCAGCACCATGGTGATCAAGGCCGGCAGCCACTTTATGGCGGTATCTTTTTTCCCCTTTGCACCAAGCAGGCTAACGTAGAGCATTCCCAAACATAGTATTTTTGCATAAATGTCGTCCTTCAGAAAAGGCAATTCCCCTACGTTCTCCACAAATACCGTTAGGACGGGCAAGGAAAGTCCCCATTTTGAAAAGACGCATGGAAGTTCCAGGTAAAGGTGGATGAGCAAGATGGCAATGCTTACCTTACGGGTGAGGTCAAGGATCTTACGAAGGGTCTGTTGGTTCTCTCCTGTAGCCATTATGATCGGTTTGGGGAAAATTTGGAATTTCGGGACCTTGGGAGGGAAATAGACTGTTTGGGCAGGACATCCCTGAGCCTGCTCACCCTTTCAACGAATTTCTGGAATTCCGGTGCGGTATCCAGCTTCCATACAGGTATTTCTTCCTTCCGATAAGCATTATCCACGGTTTCTTCATGCCCTCCATTGCTTGACTTTTCCTCTAGTGCTTCCTGGATCACGGGATACCTTTCCACCAACTTAATGGCCACTTGCCGTGAAACTTCCCGTAACAATTTCCCGGAGATGGTGAACGTCGTCCTGTTAAGGTGGTCTATGGCTATTGCCCTTTTCTTATCCCTTCCCATTTGGATACTGATGGCAAATCCATTTTTTTTAAATGTTCCATCCAGGTCCATCAATGCATCTTTTACCATGTTATCCTGCACTTCCAAAAAGCGTTCTTTTGCTTCAGCCACTTTGGAGGGAGACACTCTTTTATTCCGTTCCATCCGATTGGTTATACTTCCAAATGTGGGACGCAGGGATAAGGAACTTGCTTTCACCAAACCTCCCAAATGCCTTCCATGATCGTCCAATGGACAATAGGCCAGTCCACGGTTCCTCCACATCCTCCCTCCTCTTTTGCCCTGTACCAGCCCCACGTTGAACTGGTGCAAAACAGCTGCAAATTCAGCTATTGAGCCAAAGGTATACTGGCGCAAGACTCCCTTTATGATGCTTTCCATCCTACCGAGGGTTTCTGTTTTACCATACTCAAGTTTCTCCAAACGTGCCGGATATGAATGTTGCTCCGGTGGTTGAGGAGAAGAATGACGTCCCATCTCGGCCACCAACTCCCTACAGGCCTTCTTGGAGAGTGTCTTACCCAAATGATGGGTTTCCAACCGTTTTCCGTTTTTGGATATGGTAGTACTGAGGACATGTATGTGGGGTTTGTAACTATCTGTATGGTTGAACACCACATAGGGTTGTTTGCCGTAACCGATTCGTTTCATGTATTGCTGGGCTATGTATCGTAAACTGCGTTTATCCAAACTGTCCGTTTGGGAAAAATGCAGGAAGATATGGATCGCATTTACCTTTACCCTATTGTTCCTGAGAGTATAGGATCGAAAATACGCATTCAATTCCTTTCGGTCCATACGCTCCCCCTGGCCCCCAAAACCGTGTACCGTGATCAAGTCGGCCTTGCCTTCACTGATCTTCCTGAAATGGTAATAAAGGATGCTGTTTATGTTCCTTCCTACCTTTATCACTGCCATCATTTCCTGAAATGTCCTTGTACCACTTTCTCCAAAACCTCCAATTTCACCAGCGCCTCCTTCACCATTCCTTCCAGCCGTCTGGCCATTTTCCGGTTCCTGGGAGTATCATGGTTGACCAAAAATCCATGGACCATTTGGTCTACGTTCACCCCTATTTCCTGGATTTCCATGTGAATGGCATGCATCCCTTCCAGGACCCTTTCATAGGTCTGATCATGTGTTCTACACTTGATAGGCCTGTTTGACAGGATTTGCCTTATCAGCGCACTCATGGAGTGGTTGGTTGATTTCGACAACAGTCCCAACAGCTCTTGGTAGTGGTCTTGGGATATCTTGGACATCACCACAACTTTTTCCGTCTTTTGCTTTGTCGCCATAAAACACTAGTTTTCGAGATTGTACAACCAGTCATGGGCAGCCTCTTTCCAATTGCCTAGCGGCATGCCATTTTCCTTGTGCCACCCGGTGGACTGGTAGTAAAAATAAAACACTTCTGCCTCGGAAACGGGGACGGACTGTTGTAAAAAAAATGACTTTACCTCTTCAAAATGCGGTGTCGAGGAAAGGATATTGTTTGATGATTTTGTGTTATAGTGTAACCGCCCTATTAACCGCGTGTTGTTTGGTTAAAGTTTTGTGGGTATAGGTCACGGATGTTCTTATGGTTGGTGGTCATGATATTTCTCAGAGCATGTTCGAGCCACTGTTGGGGATTGACGTCATGTAATTTACAGATGCCGAAGAAGGAATAGATCATGGCCGCCCTTTGGGCCGCTTTATGGGAGCCGGCAAACAGGTAGTTTTTTCTGCCGACCACCATTGATCTGATTTCCCTTTCCACGGGATTGTTGTCGATCTCCAGTTTACCGTCATACAGGTAATTGGACAGTTCGGCCCATCTGTTTGCCGAGTAGAACAGGGCTTTTCTCAGCCCACTTTTGGGCAGGGCCTTGGGCAGCTGCTTCTTGATCCACTCGGACATTTTGTTGATCACCGGCAAGGCCTCGTCCAAACGGAGCTTCTTGCGGTCTTCGGCAGAGAGGTTTTCCTTCTTGGCCTTTCTTTCCACATCGTAAAGCTTGCCGATAAAGCCCAGGGCCTCGGAAGCGGCCTTCTTGTTTTCCACCAAGGTCTCAAAAAACTTTCTCCTTGCATGTGCCCAACAGGCCAGGTGGGTGACCTGCTTATTGGCCACATAATGTTCGTACACGCCATATCCATCACTCTGCAGGTAGCCCTGAAAGTTTTCCAGTATGGCACTGGGGCCTTCCTTGCTCCGGGTAGGCCGGTAATCAAAGAGTACGGTGTTTTCCAAAGGGTTATGGTATACCCAGTAGTAACCCGTGTGGCAGGCGCCCTTCTTGTTGTCGCTGTCCAATACCCGGATGGTACTCTCGTCCACCATAAGATAGCCCATGGCCTTGGTGTCGTCCACCAGACAGTCGTACAGGGGTTCGAGTTTTTCCAGCCCCTGTTTCACCCATCCCTCAAGTGTGGTGGGCGCTATGGGGATCTTTTCCCGTTTGAAACGCTGCGCCTGCCGGTACAGCGGCATATGTTCCAGGTATTTCCTTGTAAGGATGTCGGTGAGCAGGCCGTAACCCGGGATGCCCTTTGGAATGGCCCTTTCCGGCAACAGGCCGATCTTTACCCCGGCACTGCTGTACCTGTCCTTTGGGGCATACTTATAGCGGATGTATCTTCTGCGGATATATTGGGCAGGGATATAGTCCAGCTCTTCGGTCACTTCCTTGCCGATACACTCCATGCCGGAAAGGTCCCCTTCCGGATGGATCTCGATCTCTTCCACGGGAAGGTGGTCGGGCAAGGGCTGTCTGCCCGTATGGGCGGGACGTTTCTTGCGGATGTATTCCACCTTGCGGGAAAACCCTTCCTGCTGTTGCTGTTCTTGCTCTTGGTCAGGTTCAAAGGGCAGGGCCATCTGGTCCTTGTTCCCTAAAAAGCGCTCCCGCTTCTGGGCAAAGGACATGCGCTTGAACTTCTCGATCATCGCCAACAACTGCTTCTCATAAGCTTCTTTCTCGGCCAGGATACGTTCCTTCTCGGCTATCACCCGCTCACGGTCGGCCACCTGTTGCTCTGACTTTTGCAGCAGGGCAAGCAGTTCGGCTTTGGTCAACTGGTCGAGTGGCTTTGACATGCCCGAAAATAAAACCTCCCGCTTATAAAACCATGGACTTTTTTTCCACAGCCCCTGTGGAAAAAAACCTCAGGAGATGATTTCGGCCATTCTGGCTTCAAAAAGCTGTCCGTAGGACTAACAGAAGGGCATACAGCCCCGAAAAGCTGAACACGGGTCAGTAAAAAAAATCAACCGGGGATATACCGGGGACGCTGCCGGTAGCCTTCCACCTGGATGCCCGCGACCATCAGCACCAGTTCGGGCCAATCCAGCACGCCGTCACCCCTGTCCTCCGGGAGCAGGAAAGTGCCTTTTTCCAATCGTTTGTAATAGACCACGAAACCGCCCTTCTCCCAGTGCAGGAGTTTGATCAGGTTGCGGTGGCGGTTGACAAAGACGAACACTTCCCCGGAGACCGGGTCACGGTCCAGTTCATTGGTGACGATCCCGGAAAGCCCGTTGAACCCTTTGCGCATGTCAACCGGGCTGCGGTACAGGAAATATTGGTGGTGGGAGCCCAGCGAAAACATCAGTACAGCCTGATCAGGTTGGACAACAGCGATAGGTCCTCGGACGGCACCCGCAGCTTTACCCCGTTCGGGTACACCACTTCCACCGCCTCTGCAGGAACACTGCTGCCCTGGGTACGGACCGGTAGAAAACCAGTGGGTTCCCGGACCTGTTCCCCCGCCAGCTTTCGGTACCAATAATTGAACTTGGGATAACCGATCCCCTTTCGCGCACTGAAGGATTTCTGCGTCAGACCGCTGCTCTTGTACTCTTTGACAAGGGCGGCCATTTCTTCTTGTAGGTTCATCACTTTTGCTTTTTCCACAAAGCTATGCGGTCAAAACACGCCATGAAACATGTACTTTATAAGGTGGTTACGTTATAGTTTGCCATGATCAATAGTTTTTGATTCAATGGCAAATTCACAAACAGAAAGAAAACAATTTCACCAGTTGGACCGGAGTCCTGAAAAAAATGCAATAAAAAAGCCATTCGCTTTCGCAAATGGCTTTCATCCAATTTATAATACTGAAATTCTTCTATCTACATCCGGACTTTTTTAGGCTCCCATAATTTCCCTGGATAAACACCTTTCTGGTGCATGAAATTCAGGGCTTCTTCCACGGTGACCTTGTCCTCGGGGTAGGTCACGCCAAACCAGGTCTTTCCTCCTTCCAATATCCTGACGGAAGCCTTGCTTTCGGCAATCAGGTCATTCACCACGGTAGGGATATAGAATTCCGCTTTACTATTGTCCTTGTTTTCTTCCAAGAAAACTTTCCATCGCTTTTCTGTTTCCGCAAAGAAGGATGGCTGAAATCCCCAGCAGTTCATGGAAACCGGAGTATTTTCACTGATTTCAAGAACGTCCTCACCCATGCGGCTAATGACCTTCTCTCCTTCCCGGGAGATCTTTTCACGTTCTGTCATCCCCGTAAGTTCTCCCTTATCATTGGCATCACAAACGCCACGGTTAACGGTGCCATGCTGAGAGAGGACATTTTTAAGGGCATACCCCACCATGCAGTGCTGGTGATCCCCTTGGGGATGGGTCAGAAATTTCCCTAAACGATCAATAGCTTCTTTCCCGTAGAAATCATCTGCATTGATGACCGCAAAAGGTTCTTCTATTACCTCTTTGGCACAGAGTACTGCATGTGCTGTACCGTAGGGTTTTGTTCGTTCAGGGTTTTGATAAGCTGCAGGTACCAGGCTGGTGAGGGATTGGATCACAAATTCGACCTGGATCAGATCATTTATCTTATCCAGAAAACGATCTTTTACCAAGTCAAGGATCTCCGCCCTTACGACAAACACTACCTTGCCGAATCCGGCCTGAATGGCATCGTAAATGGCGTATTCCAAAATGGTTTCGTTATTAGGGCCAAAGCCATCAATCTGCTTGTTCCCCCCATACCGCGAGCCCATACCCGCAGCCAATATCAAAAGGGCTGGTTTTGTTGTTTGCATTATATGTTTTGTTTATTAGGGTCTGTTGTTGTCTGGTGTTGTATTGTGGAATCAAACAACTACTACACGCAGAACCACACTACTACAAGAGTATTGACAAAATAAAATTTCGAACTAAAACTTTATATTATACAATTCATTGCCTGGAGGTAGGGCTAAGCAATCTCATATCCAAATATAAGATTGCTTCTTTGCTCGGATCTTCGCCATACGAACTTTTCGAGTAGGCATCCCTTCCTTTGTTATACTATTTTCCAATTTCTAATGAGGGGTTATCGCCTACTTTATTATACTCTTTTTGGATTTTCTGAACTGTATATGGAGATTTTGCAAGAACTCGTGGAGCGTTTTTTACTTTTTCCCTTACCCTTCTTAAGGTAAGGGCATTGAGCATACTTCCCATAGCCACAACAAGCAATACCACCCCTGGCAATAAAAAGATTTCCTGAACGTCTTTTAAGAATAATACTAAAATGATCAATCCGCACTTAATCCCTCCCAAAAAAAGCGCTACCTGATCATGCCGGTATCCCATTCGTATCAAAAAGTGGTGTACATGGGATTTATCAGGCGCAAAAGGCGATTTCCCTTTTTTTAATCTCCGCACAAAAACCCGCAAGGTGTCATAACAACAAATGACCAACATTATTAACCCTGCCGTAATAGGAGCCTGAAACTTATAAAACGAATAATCTGGTAATATTCCATTGTATTGAACAAAAATCAACAAAAAGACAGTGACAAAAAATCCTATGGGCAAGGAGCCGGTATCTCCCATAAATATCTTAGCGGGGTACCAATTATATACGAGAAAGGACAATAAACTTCCTGCCATCACTAAACAGATAACTCCTTCTGACATATGTTTAGTAGCCAAAAACCAGGCACCTAAAAAGCTACAAGAAATCAGCCCCAAGGTCCCAGCTAGCCCATCCAATCCATCAATTAAATTATATGCATTGGTGAGTCCTACAAAAAGAAAAATCGATAAACCATAACTTAACCAAAGCGGCAATTCTCCAATACCCAACAACCCATAAAAACTCACTAATCTTACCTCACCAAGCACTACAACTAATGTAAATGCCAATAATTGTCCTATAAGTTTTTGTAGTGCAGACAACTCCTTCCAATCATCTAAGAATCCTATTAGAAATAACACTGCCATACTTACAAGCAAATATTGATACTTTCCTATGGGAATATGGGCTATATCAAGAACAATAATCAAGGCAAATGCAATCAATATCCCAATGCCTCCCATGGATGGAATAGCTGCTTTATGGATCTTTCTGCCCCCCGGCAAATCCATTAAATTGCTCTGCTTAATCCACCTTATCAAAAAAGGGAAAATGATCAGTCCAATGCAAAAAGCCAATATACTGGAAAAAACAATATACATAATTATCTAACTAAACAATCAAAGTATTATCCTATCTAATAAAGGTCGCTATTTTAACAAATAAATCAAATGCGCTTGTGCAAACACACTGAACTTATCTTTTCCCACAGGAAACTCTTCCGTGCTTGCCGGGTCTAGTTGCCACTGGTAATTCAAGCCATTGATCATTTGTAAACGGGAACTCAGTAAAAACCGATCCCATTGGTAGTCGAACAAGAATCCTAGCGATAAATCTACCCACGGTTGCTTTTCTTCTTGCATCCCTAATCCTAGATAATAAACATCTTGATGATTAGCTATTCTTTCAAAAAGAAGCCCAAACTTATTAAGATCCTCTATTAATGAAATTTCAATATTCTGGGAATTACTGCCTGTTCCAATACCACCACCAAGAGGTTGGCCATTATTAACAAAACCTCTAAGCTGATAATGAGTACTCCATGCCCCTCCACTACTATTTTTATACCTAATCAATCCATTAATAGATCCCTGTTGCTGTAACATTTCACCACGCACCTGTAAAAATTTATTTTTGACTGGTAAACTAAATAATTTTTTAAACCCTAATAAATAAGCTCGTGCATGCTCAGGGTTTAATATAAACTCCCTCCAATTATATGCATGATCACGACGTCCAAACTCAAAATAAATTTCAGCTTTAGCTTTGCTTAAATTATATCGTCCAAAGATTGAAATTTGTTGATCTTGGCGTCTACCATCATATTCAACACTATTCCCCCCCTCAAATAATTTGTTTTTGGTGAAAGTCTCAAAAATGGGGAAATAATACTTAAAAGATCCGTCATTATCCTCGAAATATTGCTGATATGTTCTTGTAAAACCGAGAAACAAGCCTGGTATCCATTTAGGATTATAACTAATCATTATACCATTTAGGTATTTATCATCATTAGGTAGCGGATCATAATATTTATCATTTAACTCATTTATCTGAGAAGGTTCGGTACCGCTATTAGTTAATTTCCCCATTAAAATTTGTCCTTCAAAATTCCCAACCAAAGTTTTGGCTGGTTTAGTTGTATTAAAGGTTAGGTGTGGAAACCCATCTGCATTATTGGAAAAAATTAAAGCGTTAAACTGTCCTGGTCCCCACCAAATATTTTGTGAGGCTACTCCAACCTCAAAAGCCCCATAGTTCAATGAAATTTTTGATTGCCCTAATCCAAATTTAGAATAACCTATTTTTCCAATACGCTCCGGTGTATCCCCTAGATTCCAATTTATATATCTTGCCTTGTAAAATGCATCTGAATACCCAATTGGAAGGCCATCATATTTTTTGTTTTCCGCAAAAACGAATTCAGGATATAGCTGAACACTTAAAAATTTAAATTTTAAAAATACTCCTGCTGAAAATAAATTCTGAAATCCAACACTTGGAATCATAACTCCATCTCCATATCCATAAGGTCTTTTTGAAGTAAATTTTATTGAATTCCTTATTGGTAATACAAATAAATATTTCCCTTTTAATTCCTTTTCATTATTCAGGTAATTGCTACTTCCAAATTGAAACAAGTCATAATTTTCTTTACTCTTACTATCTCTTTTTATAGGCATTTGAATTGGTCGCAAATTAAAACTATAAGACGAATCAAATTTACTGCTTAGTTGATGCCTTCTTATAGCTTCTTCAAAAATAGGATACCCACTAGGGATACCCTGCCCCTTTAACTTAATGTTTATGAACAAACAGAATATTGCAAAAAACAAGAGTTGTTTACCTTTCATCACACAAATTATAAATCAACCAAATCTTTATAGACTTTGAGCATAATAGGATTAGGTGAAAATTTTTTTAATTGTATTGAGGTATATTCAGGAAAGTTATTAGAAATTTCTCCATAAACTTTGTAAATACGCTCATCATTCAACAATTTCCACCAGCCCCAGTAAATATGTAAGCAATTCGTATAAGGAGTATATCCAGAAGACTTTCCCTTGAAGCGATAACGAAAAACACCATTGTTTCCATCCATAAAATTATTAAACTGAATCAAATCATTCTTGTTTTTAGGATAAACAACAACTTTTTCAATAAATTGATTTGACAGTCCCTCTATAAGACGATCAACATACCTTCTTTGTGGAGAATCCTCCCTTAAAATAGATTTTAATGTAACTAAAAATGCTGGAAATCTTGAAAAATGAGAAGCGTCCCAAGAAATCCCAGAAACTTTATTCACTTCGATATTTGCTGTGATCTGTTTGTTGCCAGCATATTTATAATCACGATGTTCTGAAAATGCTCCTGGTTGAAAAACCCATCTTTTCTCATCTAAAAATTCCACCTTTCTTTTAAAAACTTCAAAAAAGTAGTATACTATTTCAGTTAATTCATCACTTACCTCATTTTGATAAATCAATTCACAAGCAGCCAAATTAGTACCAATAGCCATCAAAAAAAGATCCTGATCGACAATTGCACCATGAAATCTTTCTTCCTTTTTAAAATCATTTAACTCATGATCTAATAAATATGCAACTCTACTTCTTTTTCCCTTATAACCAAACGGTTCAGCTTCCCAATTATTTCCAACATCCTCTATCCAAAAATCTAATATATAACCTTTTATGATTTTATATATTTCATTCAATCTGACCTTCTCTTCCTTATTACCCAAATGACATTTATATTTCAAATAATTTGATACCAAATAGAAATATGTCAATTCATTTAGTCTGTCATTACCTAATGAACTTATTAAATGGGACAGCTTACTTTCACTAAATAAGGTATCATATTGACTAATGACGTCCATCCTCTTTTCCTTAAAGGCAATAATTAAGGGTAAATATATCTCATGAGCTACTCCATAATAAGCTATATTGGATTCATTAGAATTTAGTTTAATTAAATATTTAGTTAAACTATTAAAATCACAATTTGAACTTCTATAATCAGGTAAACTGAATTTAAAGTTTTTCTTAAACTCATTTAAATTTGGGTTGAACAATTTATAATCTAGTGTTTGTCCACTACATTGCCCCCCACTTAAAAGAATCAACAGAAATATGGACGTTTTAAAAAGATGTCTATTCACTTTTAACTAAATCTTTTCTATTCGGTAAAAAACACCTCTCCCTTTTTTCGGTCTACGAATTCATATTTAATTGTTTGTGATAGACCTTCTTCAATGGATACCGGAGCTTCAAACCCTGATTTAACAATACTAGTATTAAAACTTGTATTAGAGCAAAACTTTTTCACTCGAATTGAGCTAATAGGAAGTTTTTTACCTGAAATTTTCGCTCCTAAATCTAATATTTTCCCCATTCCATATCCAATTGAATAGGGAATTCTAATTCCCACCTTTTCTTCTTTTCCTAATGCTTTAAATACTTTTTTCACCAAAGTATTCATGGTAAAATCAGGTTTATCAATATAATTATATATATGAATTCCAGATTTAAAATCAAGAGAGTATTCAAGAAAAGCTGCAACATTCTCTACATAGGCCATCGATTTAACATTTTCTCCATTACCCACCATCATAAATTTGCCTGATGCAATTTGTTTAAGTAAGTTATAAACATTCCCTCTGTTTTGCTCACCAAATACCACCGTCGGTCTAACAATTACCAAAGTTCTATTTTGAGAATCTCTCTTTTGCCATTCCTTATAAACTTGTTCTGCTAGATATTTTGTCCTTCCATAATCATTAAAGTAATTTATATCACCAGATTCATCTGTTCCAATGGGAGCAAAGCCATACACAGCTACAGAACTTGTAAAAATTATACGATTTATTCCCTTTTCTTCTGCAACTTCGCAAACTCTCTTTGCTCCTTCTACATTTACTTCATCATATAGCGAAAGAGGTGTTACATCATCCCTGTGTTCTGCTGCTAAATTAATTATTACATCCCCTTGAATAGCTTTGGACAAAACATCAAATTCTCTTACATCTGAGTATTTCCATAAATCTGGAAATGTTCCACTTGACCTTTTGTCAATGATTACTATATCTTTTCCCGATGATATTAGTCTATTTGATAACCTAGTCCCTATAAATCCAGAACCACCTATTATTGAAATCATTTTCTAAATTTATTTAAAATATTCTTACACAAATAATATACAGATCTTGTAAAACTTAATTTTTCAACATTCCTAAACAACTCCCAGTTATATCTAATTAATTTAATTTTGTTACTAGAAACAGAACTGGATCTAATAGTGTATTCTGCTAGGACTTCATTTATACAGTAAGCATATTTAACCTTTTTCAATAAATTTAACCAAAGCCCATAATCTTGTCGTTTTAGGATGTTTGGCATATAAACCTTTCCAACCTTATGTGAGTCATATACAGCAGTTAAACAACCAATATAATTGGACTCGAGCATTTTTTTATAATCTACTTTTATTGGAGGTATTTTTTCACCCAAATATTTTCCATTTTCATTTACCATCTTATAACATGTATATGAAAAAGGTATATCTTCGTTGTGCATAAATGAAATTTGTTTTTCCAACTTTTGAGATGTCCATCTATCATCACTATCTAAAAAAGCAATAAAACGCCCATTTGCCATTTCTATTGCTTTATTTCTGCTGATAGCTGGCCCACAATTTTCCTCATTTCTAAAGAAATTAATTCTTTTATCATTTTTGGCAAAAGACTTCACAATTTCTGGACCTTTATCCTGAGAACCATCATCTACTATTATCATTTCCCAATCGGTATAAGTTTGGGAAATCACTGACTCAATTGTCTCAGAAATAAAGTTCTCACCATTGAATAATGGTGTTATAATAGACACTTTCATAATATTTAATAAAAGTTAACTTGACGATTTACAAAAGAATCCCATGAATATTCTCTAGATGCTTCAACAATAGATTCTCTTATTTGATTTTTTTCACCTTTTATTACCTCAATAGCCCTTGCGTAATCTTTTGCAGCGAATCCATTACTAACTACTCCAACCTTTGAACTCTCAACATAATATTGTAGTTGTCCTCCAGGAGAAACAACTACAGGTAAACCATAGGTCCGCGCATCACTAACGGGACCACTTGCTGAAGGGAATGTTTTAGAATGACACGATAACAGTACATCAGAAATAGAAAAATATTCCTCGAATTTATTTTTTTGCAAAAAGCCTAAATCAGTAACTACCTTATGGCCTACCTTATATTTATCAATCAAATAATCAATGTCTGACAGGGAATAATCAGTCGGATTACCTGCAATTAGTAAACAATATTCTTCAGAAAGTAAACTAATGGTTTCTAGGGCTATTTCAATTCTTTTATCTCTTCTGATCATTCCAATGAATAATACCAAAGTTTTATCCTTTGGTATTCTAAGATTTTCTCTTATCAAACTTTTAGAAGATAGATTCTTATATACTTGGCTAGGGTAATTTAATGCTAAAATTCTTTCGGAGACAGAAGGAAATGATTTCTGTAACCTATCCTTTATCCAATCCCCATGACATATTACTCCATTAACTTTATTAAAGCTCCGATTTAACAATTTTCTAATACATGATTTATAAATGGAACCAAAAGTAAAACTATTAAAGTAAAAGTCAGAAGCATGTAGTGTAATATAAATTTTTCCTTCCTCATTTATTGAATTCAAAAAACTTAAAAGTGAAATATATTCAGAATCCAAAATATGAATAATGTCAAAATCTGATTTTTTAATTAAAGATATCAAGTCTTTATAGATAGATAAACTATCTCTAACTCTCGCTCCCCCTCTAATTACTTGCGATAATTTTCCATATTTCTTATACTTCTCCCTTTCAATTGCACCATATCCATATCTACTTTTATAAACAGTTATCTCTGAAGACAATTCCTTTTGTAAATCTGTATCTGAAGGAACAAACACTGAAACATTAGAACTTTTTGAAGTTAAATTAGCAATATTTGTCAAATATTCTCTTCCATGCCCTTTATTACTGACAACAAAACTGACTAACAATATATTCTTTGACATCACATTACTCATCTTACTATTCTTTAATGCTCTTGTTATATATACTAACAACTCTACCTGCTACCTTTCCAATACTAAAACGTTTTGAAACATTGACGGTATTAGTAGAAAACGAGCTGAAATTGTTAGCAACTTCTTCCATCGCTGATTTAATCGAATAAATACTATCTGCTTCTACACTTATACCTATCATATCTTCTTTATTAAAAAAGCCATCAACACCTTCATTTTTTGTATATATAATTGGACATCCCTGACTCAGTGCTTCAATATAAACCAAACCAAAAGACTCCCTTTTTGAAGGTAAAACGAACACATGACATCTTTTATAAATATTAATTAGTTCCTCAAAGTCATTTATCCTATCCAGTAATTTAACATTTGGATCCAAGGAATACTTACTTTTTAATTTAATTTCAAATTTTGAAAGATTCTCAAAACCAACAATATACAGGTCACCTTTATTTTTTATATTTACTGAATTATAAGCTTCAATTAATTTATCAAAATTCTTTCCTGGCACTATCCTTCCTACACTTAAAAAATTGATCCGACTTGTATCTTTCTCCAAATTGTCATTATTTTGTAACCATTTACTTTTTAATCCACTAGGAACGACTTCAATTTTATGTACAATTTTATCTGATTCATTTTTAGGCAACAAATCCAGCAATTTTAACTTATAGGAAGGAGATAAAACTATAATTTTCTTGGCGCTTTTGAGTATTTCATAGGCCACTCCTCGTAAGTCAATCCTCCATTTGTAAATACTATTTATATCAGAATTCCTAACTGTAATGACATATGGAATATTAAACTTCTTAAATATCTCATAAGCAACACCACCATCAACAAACCAAGTATGTGCATGTATTAATTTTAATTTATTATAATCAACACTGATGCTCTCTAACGACTTATTTATCCTACTTCTATAATTTATTCTATCAAAAGGATTCCACGATGGGCTATAGAATATTTCTCCTTGTTGTAAACAAACAAAATTCTTTTTATTCCAATCTTCATATCTCGACTTTAACATAGGGACATGAATATGTTGTTCATAAACCTTATCTATTTCACTGAATAGTATTCCATGGATAACATTACTGGGATAATACGAACATATCTGAAGTATCATATTTTTTCTATTTACCTAATCCAAATACAGACTTAAAAATTATAACTAAATAAAAAACATAACTCACTAAAACTCCTATACTGTATAAAAATAATAAGTCGAAATAATCCAATCTTAATAAATCTGCTCCTATAAAAAGTAGAAAAACCATTAGTATAAACCTACCGTATTGCCAATACGCATTTAGTTTGATTTTATTTATTCCAACCAATATGATCCCTAATGGACTAACTAAAATTTGGGAAATAAAAACTAAACTAATTATCTCCACCACTTTACCTGATATTTCCCAATCTTTTCCAAAAATCAATACGATAATATCCTCTCCATAAAATTTTAATGTAAGAAAAACTGGAATTCCAAATAAAAGCAAAATTCCTAATGTATTTAAAAACGTAGATTTCACCTCAGATACTTTACCACTTTTAAATGATTCAACGACCTTTTCAAAGAAAATATTACTAATAGTTTGAGCGACAAAAGATACAGGCAAAACAACGATCATATTGGCAAGGCCAAAATATCCAACTTCTTCCTTGGTATAATAAATCCCTAAAAAAACTACAATTAGCTGGATCCCAACAATATTAATCATATTAGATGGAACATTATGCAGAGGAAAATCTTTATATTTTAAGAATATATTTTTCATACTCTTAAAATTATACTTTACAACAGGAAGGCTCGATTTAGCTTTCAGAAATAGGAACAAACACCCAATGATTACACCAGTAATTTTACCTATTGCCAATCCAAATTCATTTCTTCCAAAAACCTTTGCTACGAGTAAGGCTAATGCCACATAAATAATTGATTCAACAATTTTAGAAATTGCCTTTAATGTGAATTTTTTCTCTCTAATAAACCAATAATTTAAAATATTAAAAAATGCATAAAAGAGAACATAAAAGGGAACTAAATAAACCGTATGGTTTAATTTGAAACTACGAACTAAAAAATCCTTAAAAATAAAAACTAATGCGAATACAATTACAAAAAAAATGAATGCAAATAAGGTGTTTAATCCTAATACATCTTTTATTCTTCCTTTATTTTTTTCTAAAACTAAAGCATTTTCCAACTTTCCAGTTGAAGCAACAATTAATATGCTACATAACGAAACCAAGCCCGTAACTTCGGCCATTCCATTTTCATCATATACTCTCGTAAGAATAGGGCTACAAATAACAGGAATTAATTGGGCTATGATTACATAAATAGCTTGATTTGCTATTAATCTAAAATAACTAGACTTACTCAAATTCAAAATTACACCTATCACGAAAAGAACTCCACCCCTCTTTTATTGAAAGGGGTGGATTATATTTTAAATTATTGAATATAAATAATTAATTTGATCCTTAAGATCAATTTGATGATTACCTACAAATAATCCATTTGTATCCAACTTTTGAGCAGATTTCATTTCACCATGAATTTCATAATCAAAATATTTTAATACTTCATTCTTGGTAAAGTCCCCAGTAACTATTGGTCGACAATCTATTCCCTTATTAGTTAATAATTCAACCAACTCATCTCTACGGTACTTAGCACTATCTTTTAAAATTATACTGAACCCAAACCAACTACTCTCTCCTAATTCCTCTTGTAAAATAAACTCATCATTACCGGAAAATAATTCTTTGAAATATTTAGCATTTGACCTTCTTACATTAATAAAATCATCTAGTTTTTTAAGTTGCTCTATTCCAATGGCCCCACTCATCTCTACAGGGCGAACATTATATCCAGGAAGAACAAATCTAAATGATTCCTTAAACCAATCATCTCCTTTATTAGAAACCTCATTTTCTTTTGGTAGATGTCTAGTCCATCCATGGGACCTTAAGCTTAAAAGAATATGATACAATTCTTTATCATCAGTTGAAATAACACCACCTTCCATCGTAGCAATATGATGAGAATAGAATGTAGAGAAAGTTCCCATGATTCCGAATGTCCCTGCCTGCTTACCATTAAAAGTAGCTCCAAGCGACTCGCAGTTATCTTCCAAAAGTAATATATCTTTATCTGCTATAATCCTGTTAATCCTATCAAAGTTGTTAGGATTTCCGAGAAGATTGACAGCTAGTATCATTCTAGTTTTATCATTAACCGCAGCTTCTAAAGCTTCAAGATCATAATTTAAAGTGTTTATATCAATATCAACAAATTTGAGCTTAAGTCCATATTGATACAATGGATAATATGAAGTCGACCATGATACTGCAGGAACAATAACTTCATCCCCCTTTTTAAGTGGATCATTTTTTTTATAAAACAAGGCTGCCACAGCTAATAAATTTGCTGAGGACCCTGAATTCACCATAACACAATATTTTGAGCCTAAGAATTTTGCAAAATCATTTTCAAAACTTTGCACATATTCCCCCATAGTATACATATCTTTTGCTATCACATTTTTAATAGCCTGTAGTTCAGCATCATCCCATGTTGAGGTTGCCAATGGATATTTAATCATTATAATTTTCTTTGAAATATTGATAAGTTCTTTTTATTCCTTCCGAAAGTAAAAAACTTGGTTTCCAACCAAACTCATTTAATCTGTTTACATCAACTACTTTTTGTTTCATACCAACGGGCTTTGATAAATCATGAAAAAATTCTCCCTCGTACCCTATTATTTTGGCTACTGTTTCATAATATTCATTAATTGAATAATCCACACCTAATCCAACATTAAGATTTTGAGGCATAGATTCTAGCTTTTTTAATGCATAAAAGATAAAATCAGCCAAATCTTCTGCATACATAAATTCTCTACGAGAATTACCATCTCCCCAAATATCAACTTTCTTTATACCCTTTCTTTTTGCAGCATCTATTTTCCTTATAACTGCCGGAAGCATATGTGAATTATTTGGTGAAAATTTATCGTGCTTTCCATAAAGATTACATGGAATAACGGTTTTATACAAGAAACTCGGATCCTCCTTAGAAATATACTCACATAGCTTTGTAGAAAAAATTTTAGCTAAAGCATATCCTTCATTGGTTGGTTCTAGTTCTCCTTTCAATATTAAATTTTCTTGAAGAGGATTTACTGCATTTCTGGGATATACACAAGAACTACTTAAATTAAGAAATTTTTTTACGTTATTTTCTTTTGCTCCTAAAATCACATTCTGCCCCATGTTTAAATTTTCTAATAAAAAATTAACTGGATCAGCCATGTTTGCTTGTATTCCTCCAACTTTCCCTGCTGCATGAACTATTATATCAGGTTTAGTTTTATTGATGTATTGGTATACATCGGTTTTATTTAGCAGGTTAAGCTCTTTACTATTGGGAGAAAATATTTCATAATACGGCATTAATGATGAATATTCCAAAATATTTCTGCCAACCATCCCACTCCCACCAGTCAAAAGTATTCTTGAAATTGGCTTATTTTTACTCATAATAATTTTTTATTTCGTATCCACCCGATTTCAGGAATTGCTGTTTGGTCATAAGTTTCAAGTCAGACTCCATCATTTCATCAATTAAGTCACTTAGGTCATATTTAGGTTCCCATCCTAATTTCTTCTTTGCCTTAGAATAATCACCAATTAAAAGATCTACTTCAGTAGGACGATAATATTTTGGATCCACTGATAAAATCTCCTTCCCAATTGGTATTTGATATTCGGGGTTATTGCACGCTTTAACTAACGCCACTTCATTCTCACCATCTCCCTGGAAATCTAATTCAATACCAACATAACTAAATGCCATTCGAACAAAATCTCTGACAGTCGTTGTTATTCCAGTAGCAATCACCCAATCCTCTGCCTTTTCAGCTTGTAAAATCATCCACATCATTCGAACATAATCTTTTGCATGGCCCCAGTCTCTTTTAGAATCAAGATTTCCTAGGTAAAATTTATCTTGTAAGCCTAAAGCAATTTTTGAAACAGCCCTAGTAATTTTTCTTGTAACAAAAGTTTCTCCTCGGATTGGGGATTCATGATTAAATAAAACTCCATTACATGCGTAAATACCATAAGCCTCACGATAATTTACAGTAATCCAATAGGCATACATTTTAGCAACAGCATATGGACTTCTTGGATAAAAAGGTGTGGTCTCTTTTTGGGGTACCTCCTGTACTTTCCCATACAATTCGGAAGTAGATGCTTGATATATTTTAGTTTTCGACTCGAGGCCTAAAAGTCTAATCGCTTCTAAGATCCTTAAGGTCCCTAAACCATCTGCGTTTGCTGTATATTCTGGTGTCTCAAAAGAAACATGAACATGACTCATTGCAGCTAAATTATATATTTCATCAGGTTGAATTTCTTGAATCAATCTTATTAAATTAGTGCTATCTGTCATATCACCATAATGAAGAAAAAAGTTTCTATTCTCTTCATGAGGGTCTTGATACAAATGATCAATTCTATCAGTATTGAATAATGAACTTCTTCTTTTTATACCATGAACCAAATACCCTTTCTTTAATAAGAATTCGCTAAGGTACGCACCGTCTTGGCCTGTTACCCCAGTAATTAATGCTACTTTACTCATATATTGTATTTGTTATAGATTTGTTTTTATTATTTAGAAATATGTAAACAAATATTAATAAAAAAAGGAAAGCGTGAGAAATAAAAAAAGTCCCAATAAAAGCTGTATTTGCATAATAGATATAAACAAAAAACAACCCGAAATATTCCTTTCCGACATTAACATTGCTAAAGATTTTAAATGATATAGAAAATATAATTGAATGTAATACGACTCCTATCCAACCAATGCTTAAGAAACCATCAGGTATTATTCCAATATTTGCATTCAAATCTTCATTTCCAGAAAAGTATTGCCCCATTTTTCTGGATAACGATAAATTAGACTCGCCGGATTTAAAAAAAGAAAGGAAAGAATGTGTGTAATAAGTAAAATTATGTTCATTGAAATAACTATAATATAAATCTTCAAAATAAGGAGGTACAAAAAACACCCTTCTAATTGCCATATCTGATAAAAATCCTGTACTGTATATTTCATATTCCGTAATTGAAAGAAAACACAGTATCAAAATCAAGCTCATAAATAAAATGAGTTTTTTCCGAAATGTTGAACCCAAATAAAAAAACACAACAGCAAAAAAACCCAAGAAAATACTCTTCAACGCTCCATTTGCTAAAAATAAATAAGCAACAAAAACAAAACATAATCCAACATAAAAAAATCTTCTTGTTAAAAGAGCAACTACTAACAGAGATGGTAATATAACTCTAGAAAGTGGTGATAGTAAGTAATTTAATATCCCAGGTTTAGAAACGTCTCTAAAGGACAATCTTGTATCATAAATATCAGAAAGAAGTAAATTGTTAAAGTCAACATGTTTAAAATATATTAAATAAGGAAAAACTAAAAAGGAACTACCCCAGAACACTATTAAAAAATTTTTTTCTGAAGTTTCAATACTAAATTTAGGAAGGGCGAGTAATGGTAGAGGAAGTTTAATAATTACTAAAAATACTATCAGTAATATAATATAACCAACTACTGGCAATAAATTATTTGAAGTTGAAAAATAATATATTACCTGTGGATAAAATAAATAAATCAATATGAAATGCCATACCGTTGAAATAAAATTTGATTTCAGTTTAATCCCAAGTCCAGTAAAAAAAATAACAATGATTATTCCAATATAAAATGAATGTTCATTAAAATTATTTTTAAAACCTAAGTAACCCCAAAAAGGGATAATGACATTTAAATAACATAATGTCATTATCCCAAAGAAAAAAATTTCGTAAAGAAATAAATATATGTTAGACTTACTTATTACCATATTAGATGATTGAAACAAATCTAAAAATCTTAGTTTTAAAGTCTTCCATGTACTAAATCCTTTCTATAAAACGCTTTCGTATCATACAATACAGACAGACCATTAGTTTTTATATCCTCAAGATCCATATCGCTAAACTCTTTATGTCCTACAGCTAAAATAACAGCATCATATTTACTTAATTTATTTTTTGAAGTTAGTTGTATTCCATATTCTTCTTGCACTTCTTCTCTGGAGGCCCAAGGATCATAAACATCCACCTCTAAACCAAATTGATTTAATTCTTTATATATATCTATAACCCTGGTATTACGGATATCTGGGCAATTTTCCTTAAAAGTAAATCCTAAAATTAATGCCTTACTTCCTTTAATGGTCTTACCTTTTTGGATCATCAATTTGATCACTTTATTGGCCACAAACATCCCCATATTATCATTTACTCTTCTTCCAGAGAGGATAACTGCAGGATGATAGCCAACTTGCTCAGCCTTATGGGCCAAATAATAAGGATCTACCCCTATACAGTGTCCTCCTACTAAGCCAGGCTTATATTTTAAGAAATTCCATTTAGTACCAGCAGCTTCCAACACCTCATTCGTATCAATACCTAAGCGATCGAAAATTAAGGCCAATTCGTTGACAAAGGAAATATTGACATCCCTTTGGGCATTTTCTATAGCTTTAGAAGCTTCTGCTACCTTAATACTTGAAGCTTTATAGGTACCTGCCTCAATAATTGAAGCATAAAGTTCATTTACATAGTCCGCAACTTCTGGGGTTGAACCCGAAGTCACTTTTTTGATTTTGGTCAAGGTGTTCACCTTATCTCCTGGATTAATCCTTTCTGGGGAATAACCACAATAAAAATCCTGATTAAATATCAAACCAGATTCACGCTCCAATATCGGTACGCAATCTTCTTCTGTACATCCCGGATAGGTGGTAGATTCATAAATGACCACATCTCCTTTCTTTAAAAGTTTTCCCAACATGGTACTCGCTGCAATCAATGGTTGAAGATCCGGTGTCTTATGTTCATTTATAGGGGTTGGAACAGTTACAATAAAAATATTGCAGGATGAAATTTCTGAAACGTCATTCGAAGGTAAAAAGCCTTTGCCTTTATGATCCAAACCGATCGAAGACTTCACTAAAGAAGATTGTAACTTTTCATCCTCTACTTCCAAAGTAAAATCATGCCCTTCTTCTAATCCTTCTATCCTTTTGGGAGAAATATCATAACCCACAGTAGGATAGTACTTGGCTAATTCAACCGCTAGCGGTAAACCGACATAACCTAAACCAATCACCGCAATTTTAGATTGGTGCAAAGGTAAAAGAGCTGTATTCATATTTTATTTTATTATTTACTAAAATGAAGTTGATTATTTTAAAGAAAGAATGAAAAATTTTCGATTATCATTAGAATTGTATTCTCGTAAATACTATATTTTTTTTCGGATTAAGTACCCCGCCATTCTTCTTTTATAGTGTTAAAGTATTCTAGCCCTAATATTATCCCTAAGGAAATTACAAGTCCCAAAACAACAAAAACCACTAATATCATTGACCTCTTAGGCGCAGACTTTTCTGCCGGCACGGTAATAGGATCAATCACTGAAAAAACAGGTGTATCCTTACTCACTTGAAGCTTAGCTTGCTCCAATTGCTTGGCCAATTCGGAATAGACCGAGAAAGCCAAATTATACTCCGCTTCCAGCTTTTCCAATTGATTTAATGCAACGGAACTGGAGATGTTTTGATTTCTATCCCTGAAGTGAGCCAACTTTGTTTGTATATTTCCAAATTCCCTTTTCTTTTCCTGGTACCTTTCCTCGGTAAATTTTAATTGCTCGGCTGCATTTTTAACTTTGAAGGCAATCACTTCCTGTTGCAGTAACTGCTCCGCATACTTTGCCAGTTGAGCTGCTGCCTTCGGTTCAGGCATAACCGTGGAGAGTTCCACAAACCCCTCCTTATCATTAAAAGAAATCGAGA
The DNA here is from genome assembly GCF_000325705.1 of Echinicola vietnamensis DSM 17526. Lineage (NCBI taxonomy): Bacteria > Pseudomonadati > Bacteroidota > Cytophagia > Cytophagales > Cyclobacteriaceae > Echinicola > Echinicola vietnamensis. The sequence continues at coordinate 5,261,902 of NC_019904.1, forward strand.
TTTGACCATTGAGCCTTTTAAAATGTCTCAGCTCTTCACCTGATACAGTAATCATTTCTCCTTCCTTATTTACAACCTCCTCCGCTTCTGTTTCTCCTTTGATAGCTTTTATGATAACCCCTGGTAAACCAAGTGTATATTTTTTGATATAGCCCAAAAAACCGGGTGAGTAGTACTCTTCATAGTATTCTTGATAAGTCACTGTTTGATCAATTCCCTCAAACTGCAACGGGGCAGTTAACATAGCCTTTTTAAAGGGAATACTACCCACAATTTTGGGATATAACATGGGAGGAATTTCTGAACCTCCACTCATTCCTCCAAGGTTTATTCCTGCCAGGGAGGCCAAGCCTGAAAGCGACCCTCCGGCCTTCCCCCCTTCGGAAGTTTGGGGAAGATACGTCCCCTTGGCGGTAAATTCTTTTGGGGATAATAATGCGATCAGTAATCCCAAAACAAAAAATCCTCCCACAATCCTAAATACTAGCTTTCGTCTACCCCACACAGTTTTGGCTAACGCCAAAAGGTCTATTTCATCGTCTTTTGTAGATGCAATATATTTGGTTGAGTCGTTGTTCATCGCAAATTAAATTATAACTAAAAGGTCCTTTTAATAATTAAGGTACTTAGGCCCGAGTTTGCCTTCCTATGCTCATCTTCCACATCATATGGGATCCCAATGAGAAGTGATTATTCCGCCAATCGATCAATTAAAATCCCCAAAGTAGCCAAGCTGGAAGCCAGTCCAATCCAGTTTGTAGCGGACATCGGCTCTCTTTCCGGCTTTTCAGGAACAATAATCTCCGCCCCTGGCTCCATTTTAGGATAATCCTTGAAGAAAATAAAGTTCTTGGTCCGCTTCACATCCCCATTGGCATAAATCACATAAGATTTTCCTTTTCGGGCATTGTCCGTAAAACCTCCGGCTTTAGATATATATCCTTTAAAACTCTTTCCGGATTCGAATCGAGCTGAAGTGGGAAACAATACTTCTCCCCGCATGCGAATTGTTTGAAGCTCCTTGGGAATACTTAAAATATCTCCTTCTTGTAATATCAAATCCTGATCGGATCCGGGATTTTCCAATATTTTAAGGAGGTCTATCCCCACCATTTCCTGAGTCTTAAATTCCACTTTTGCTGCCCTGGTACTATCCGACTGGGAGACATCTGTAACACGCTCCGCTCTAAATTCATCTGCAGCCAAGCCCTTTTGATTGGAGATATCTCCTCCTTTGTCATTGATTTTCTTATCAATCCGGTTTAGCATATTTACTTCTGCCTCTGTATTTTTCCCCTCCTCTTTTACCAAATTTTCCTTTACTTCCCTTAAATTTTCGCTCCTGACTTCATTGTCACTCTTCGGCACAAAATATTCTGTTCTTCGAATCAGTTTGGCTCCTTTGGCATAGGCAAACTGGTTCATTCCTCCTGCCCGTTTAAGCAAGTCAGAAATACGTTCATTTGCAGTGGAAATTGTATATTGTCCAGGATAGTTTACTTCCCCTTCTACACGCACCATCTTTTCTCGTTGGAAACCGGGGCTTCTTCGGATAATGATATGGTCAAAAGGTTCCAATACCACTTCTTCATCACCGGAATCTATTTCCAGGTTTTCATCGATATCAATGGTAAAGATTTCCGCGATTTGGCCGTTGGTGCGATCTTTTACTCTTCTGGCCACTTCGATATAAGCATCTGAAGCGGACTCCTTAAAGCCACCTGCTTTTAGCACCAAATCCTCCACGGTCATATTATCGGCAAAGGCAAAGGCTCCTGGGCGATTGACTTCACCCGAGATCTTTACATAATACTCTTCCTTAAGGTCATACTTGCTCGGTATGTGCAGGACATCTTCTCGCTGTAAAATAATATCTTGAGCCGTACCGTTTACCACCCCTTTCACATCTACTGGAACAATCTCCAAGGTCATGTCCTGTTGGGTCCGATAAAGGGTCGCCCGGTTTAAAAAGGCTTCTCCGCGAAGTCCTTCTGCTTTATCGATCAGGTCTTTTACCGTCATTCCTTCAAACAAGGCAAATTCTCCGGGGTGGAACACTGCGCCTGAAATTTGCACCCTATTTTCGAAACGCTCCAACTTTTTACCGATCAAGAATATATCCCCATCCTTGACCTTAAAGCTACCAAACGCCTCCTTACTGACGTCTGCCACTTCCCTGGCTTGATCAGAAACCCTACGCACTGCCACTCTGCCGGTATACGCTTCACTTTTAAATCCTCCGGCATAGCGGATCAGGTCGTTGATATCTTCATCGGCTTGGATTTCGAACAAGCCTTCCCTTCTCACCGGCCCCTGTACTTCCACACGGGTCTCTACTGCCGGTACCATGATAACATCGTTGTCTTGGAGGCGCACGTTTTGCTGCTGGTTGCCGTTCATCAAGAATTCATAGACATCCACCTCTGCAATTTGGCGCGAATCCCGGAATACCCTGATATTTCTAAAGGAACCTTGCCGATTCGGTCCTCCCGCGGCATACAGGGCATTGAACACCGATGCAAAGGAGGGCAAGGTGTAGTCTCCTGGGTTTTGCAGCTCTCCCACCATAGCCACTTGAATGGAACGAATATTCCCCAAACGGATCTGCATAAAGGTCCGGGGATTACTGCTGTTTAAATCTGCATAGATGCTACTCAGCTCCCTTTTGATCCGGGCAGTAGCCGCTTGAATGGTGGAACCGCCCACATTGATAGGGCCTACATTAGGGATGTAGACCCGTCCTTCCGGATTTACGCTCAGGTCATACGACTGCTGCGAGTCGCCATAGATATCGATCAGCAACTGGTCTCCCGTGCCGATCACATAACTTTGCGGCGTCGGAATGTTCAAGTTGGGAGAGAAATTCAGCTTTTTGTTATGAAACAGCCCATAGCCAAAGATCTTTTTTTCCTCCTCTGATAGACTGTCTGCTTCACTTCTATCCCTTCCTATTCTAGCCGTATCCGTCAATTGTCTTTGCGCCATAGTACCACTATTTGCCTCATCAGCTGATACACCCGCGCTGTTTAGTTGGTTGATCCGCGTGGCCAGTTTACTGGCTTCCATGGCAGGCATTCCCCGCTCCTCGGCAAGTGCCGGAATCTGCGATTTGGAAATTCCCTGTTCCTCAGCCTTCTGGACGATGGTCGCAATCTGCGCATCCGTCAGCTGGTCCACTTTTACACTTTTGATGTCCGATAGTGACTGGGCGTGTAGCGCTATCGAAATGATAAACATGATCAGGGTAAGGGAAAAAGCTTTGATATTGATGGACATACTTATTGTGTTATTGTCGAATTGTTGTGTTGTTGAACTGAGATATTATTGAATCGTATTATTGTCATTCCGAGGTAAGGAGGAATCTTTTTTCGCAAGTAGCAAATGTCGAGATGTATCCTCACGTCAGTATGATTGAATATTTGTCATTCCGACATCAGGAGGAATCTTTTTACGATAACGATTTCCGTAGAGATACTTCCTGGCGTCCGCATGACAAGGCGATTGTCAATCAAAGGCGGAAATAAATCTAAATTTCATCATTTAAAAACTTCCATTTTGGATTATGATCATTTATCAACTTAACCTTTTTTTCCCGTCTCCAACCTTTAATCTCTCTTTCTCTTTGTATAGCTTCTGAAACAACTGGAAATCTTTCCCAATAAATCAAATAGAAACAATTGTATTTTGATGTGAAACTGGTCTTCTTTTCAGGATTAGCATGTTGATATAACCTGTTTCTTAAATCATTTGTAACTCCAGTGTACAATACCGTTTTATTTTTATTGGTTAGAATGTACACAAAATAATTATGTGTCCCTAAAGGTTTAACCATCGATTCTACACCTTAAATAAAGTGTTGTTCAAAGGTAACGAACTGGCATCCTAAGGGGTGAGAGTCTTATTTCGATGACGTTTTTCGTAAAGATGCTTCCTCACGTCAGCATGACAACTCTTCAATCCAACCGTCTACCTATTAAATGCCAATGCCATAGTGCTCAAACCCTTCCTCTTTCAAATACTTGGCATCGTAGATGTTTCTACCGTCAAAGACGACTTTATTTTTGAGCAGTTTGCTCAGCGTTGACCAACTGGGTAGTCGGAATTCCGACCACTCTGTCACGAGGAGCAAAGCATCTGCATCGATGCAAGCATCATAAGCATCCTTACAATAAGTGACTTTATCCCCCACATATACCTCCTTGGCTTCATCCATGGCTATGGGGTCATAGGCTTTCACTTCTGCTCCTGCTGCCCGTAGTTCATCGATCATTACAATGGCCGGCGCCTCGCGCATGTCATCGGTATTTGGCTTAAAGCTCAGTCCCCACATCGCAAAGGTCATTCCTGTCAAATCCTCACCAAAGTGCTTCTTTACCTTTTTGACCAATACATGCTTCTGGTCATCGTTGACATCCTCCACTGCTTGGAGCACCCGAAGGTTATAACCATATTGCTTTGCAGTTCTTACAATCGCCTTTACATCTTTGGGAAAACAAGATCCCCCATATCCCACACCAGGGTAAATAAATTTATTTCCAATTCTGGGATCTGACCCGATGCCTTTGCGTACCATGTTTGCATTGGCCCCTACCAACTCACAAAGGTTAGCAATGTCGTTCATAAAACTGATCTTGGTGGCCAACATGGCATTTGCGGTATATTTGGTCATTTCTGCAGAGGGAATGTCCATATAGATGATCCGCTCTCCGCTCAGCTGGAAAGGCTTATATAGCCTTCTCATGATCTTTTCTGCCCTTTCGTCCTCCACTCCGATCACAATTCTATCCGGCTTTAAAAAGTCCTCTACCGCGGCACCTTCTTTTAGGAATTCAGGATTTGAGGCTACTGCAAAATCCAAGGCCCTGTCCCGCTTTTCCAACGCTACCTTAATGGCCTGCTCAACCTTCTTGCCCGTGGTTACCGGAACGGTACTTTTCGTCGCCACTACGATATAGTCGGACATCTTTTGCCCAATTTCATCTGCCACGGCCAAGACATATTTGAGATCAGCAGAACCATCCTCACCCGGAGGTGTGCCCACGGCGATAAACGCCACTTCTGATCCTTGGATGGCTTCTCCCAAATCGGTGGTAAACTTCAGTCGACCACTTTCATAGTTCCGTACGACGATTTCTTCGAGCCCAGGTTCATAGATCGGCATCACACCTTGCTTGAGCTTATCGATCTTCTTCTGATCAATGTCCACACACACCACTTCAATCCCTACGTCTGCAAAACAAGCTCCTGAAACCAACCCGACATAACCGGTACCTACTACAGTGATTTTCATATTTTTTACTGTTAGATTGATTTAATAAAAGTCAATAGCCTAAGGCTTTGAATTTAGAGTTAGAAATTATGAATGGAGAATGTTATGACCATTACTACATGTATATTCACCATGAATATCTAAATTCATCATTCCTCATTTATAATTCTTTATTGGGCTCCGCCCACAGCTTCGCCCGGTCAGTCACATTTTCGTGCTTATCGGGATAGGTAATCAGAAAAGCCAAGTAGGCTAAATTGCTTACTCAGCCGCTTTATTATATAAAATGATGCCAGACTGGGAATTATCTCCCAGTACGGTAAAATTCACTTTTCGGTCGATCATTTCTTGGATACGTTTCCCCAGAATGTCGAGGTATTCTTCATTTAACGCATTTCCCTTGATACTGACATCAATGGTACCCGTATCGAGACCATTGGCATAATCTCCGGTAAGAATGACACTTTCCACATCTCCCATCCGGTTCAGGACCTCCTCCACCAGCGTGTCCAGGCCAATGTATTTTCGGATGATATCCTGTAGGGAAAAAAACAAAGGGTGCCGGGTGTTGGCACTGTAGCTGATCCTGTTTTTTTCAGAAGCCTTTTGAAGGTAACCCGCTTCGGACAGGTTGTTAAGCTCCTTTCTTATGGCATTGGTGGATTCACCAAACTCCTCGGCCAGGCCACGGAGGTGACTATGGTTATCAGCGTTGATAAAAAACTTTACCAACAGTCGCAGTCTGGTCTTGGATGTAATCAAAGAATCGAGCATAAAAAAGCACCTTGGCCTAACGAGCACCAAAAGTACTCGTTAGACATTACATCTCCAAAACTTTTCATTTTTTTCGTTAAAAACGCCCTTAACTTCGTATTTTATAACATTCACATAATATTGTTGTACAAATGAAAATCAGCACTTCAAAAGAAAACATCAAATGATGTATTGCAAAAAAATAATTTTTAAGTTCTTTTTACATCATATAAATCGTGATAACAACCGATAACTGAAGAATATTATACCTCACCTAGCCTCTCCTGTGAGGAGAGGGATCGAGTGGTAAATATGGGAGGAGTGTTCGTTATAGGCCACGAAGGCTCGAAGGCACTAAGGATTTTTTGGTGCTTTCTTCAGGATTAAAATGGGAAAAGTATTGATTGTACCTTCTCTGTATTCAGTTAGGTGGCTCTCAGCCTAAAGCACCCACCTAAACCTTTGTCCATTTGAGCCTTTGATCCATTTAACTATGGAAACATGAAAATATCCGAACAATTGAGGTTGTCTTATAAGTCCTCGTCATTGCGATTCCGATGGATATCGGAAGAAGCAATCTCGTCATACGTGCAATGAAAGCACATCGAGATCACTTCACTCCGCTCGTGATGACGGATTATTGATTTATGAAACAGCCTCATAGGGGGTAATTCGGATGGTTTTTACCTCTCCTAGCCTCTCCCGTGAGGAGAGGAACCGCTCCTGGAGTTCACTCAAAAGAGAAGTTGAGTAAATCAAAACATTAAATCTGTGTTTATCCGTGTCCATCCATGGCAGAATAGTTTCACCTCTCCTAGGGGACAAGCGGATAAAGCACTAGCCGATTACAGCCGTGCATCCACCAAGCCTTTGTCCAGCATGCCCTTGACATCGTAAACCACCTGCTTATCGGACTTTTGGATGGTCCAGGTCTTGAATTCCTGATGGGCAACGGCCAGGATAATCGCCGAATAGCCAGACAGGTCCGGCTGTTGGTCACGGTCCAGCACCTGGATATGGTATTCGTGCGCCACTTCCGAAGGATTGGCCCAGGGGTCGTAGACGTCTACATGAATGTCAAAATTCTCCAGTTCCCGGTAAATATCGATCACGCGTGTATTGCGTACATCTGGACAATCCTCTTTGAAGGTAAATCCCAGGATCAGCACCTTGGATTCCATCACCTTGAGGTCCTTGCGCATCATGTGCTTGATCACCTCGGTGGCGACATGTTTGCCCATGGAATCGTTCAGGCGCCTTCCTGCCAAAATGATCTCGGGGTGATATCCTACTTCCTGCGCCTTTTGGGCAAGGTAAAAAGGATCTACCCCGATGCAGTGCCCACCGACCAGGCCTGGGCGGAAAGGGAGGAAGTTCCATTTGGTACCGGCCGCCTCCAGTACTTCCTGGGTATCTATATGCAACAGGTTAAAGATCTTGGAAAGCTCGTTGACAAAGGCAATGTTGATGTCCCGCTGGGAATTCTCGATGACCTTGGCCGCCTCGGCCACTTTTATGGAGGAAGCCTTGAAGGTCCCTGCCGTGATGACCGACCGGTAAAGTCCATCGATAAACTCGGCCGCTTCAGGGCAGCTACCGGAAGTCACTTTTAATATCTTGGCAACAGTATGCTCCTTGTCCCCAGGGTTGATCCTTTCCGGGGAATAGCCCACAAAAAAGTCCTGGTTGAATTTCAGTCCTGAACCTTTTTCCAGCACCGGCACGCACTCCTCCTCGGTCACCCCGGGGTACACGGTAGATTCATAGATCACCACATCTCCTTTTTTCAACACCTTACCGATGGCCTTGGAAGCCTTGAGCATTGGGGTCAGCACGGGACGGTTGTGCTTGTCGGTAGGCGTGGGCACCGTCACGATATAAACGTTGCAATCAGCAATATCCCGCTCCGAGCAGGTGGGGTAAAAACCGGTTGCCCCATCCCCCAACTCATTTTTGTCGTTGACCAATACGGACCGTAAAAGTTCATCCTCCACCTCCAGGGTATGGTCCTTTCCCTTGGAGAGCTCCTCTACCCTGGGGCCGGAGATATCAAAGCCCGTCACCGGATACTTCTTGGCAAATTCTACGGCAAGGGGCAGGCCTACATAGCCCAGGCCAATAACGGCAATGTTTGCTTTTTCAAGCGGAAAAAGTAGCGTATTCATGAGTAGTGTCTATTATAAAGCAATGTAAGAATAGGTCTGTTTTGGTTTTATTGATGTTTCACAAATATAGTTGTTTGGTTGGATTTTGGATCAAGCCATGATTTCTGGAAGCGATAAATCTCTTTATTTATCTGAACAATAATAGGCCATAAACGCTCCAAGTAATTATAAATTCCTTCCAGTGCAGGTTAAAGCATGCATTTTGTGCCTCTAGGAATTTGTGGCATTTTTAATTATCCGTGGTTTTACTACTAAGCGTCCTTGCAGCCACCAAACTAAATGCCAGGTCCTTGTTTTTTCGTTCTGCACGCTTATAAAACATAGGTGCAGCCCGTTGACTGCACCTTTCACAAAAGGAAATCGCATGGCATTCGATCATTCCTCTTTCTACGTCACCGTACTGGCTATAAAATATGGGTTATGTAAATCCTTTTTGTTGTATTCCAACGATTGATCACTTTCGGCCTGCAACACCTGCCCTCCCATCGCCTTTAACACGCCATGGGCCGCAGCGGTGTCCCATTCCATGCAGGGTGCAAAACGGGGGTAAATCTCCGCTTTGCCTTCGGCCAGCAACATAAACTTCAGCGAACTGCCCATACTGATCACACTGGCCTCGGGGTAGTCCGCCATAAAGGCCCTGGTCCGTGCACTCGGATGGGACAGGCTCACGACCATGGTCCCTACTTGTTCTTTCTGTACCTGACCTAACCGGAATGGAGGTCGGTCACCTACCTGCTTCCAGGCACCCTCCGCTTCGCTCCCCCAATACATCCAGCCCATCACCGGGGCATAGACCACGCCAAGCACGGGACGTCCCTCATGGATCAGGGCAATGTTCACGGTAAATTCACCGTTTCTTTTGACAAACTCTTTGGTCCCGTCCAATGGATCCACCATCCAAAACCAATCCCATTGGCTTCGGACCGCATAAGGAACCTCTTCTCCTTCTTCAGAAAGCACCGGTAGCCCTGTCTCCTGAAGTATCTCAAGAATACAATGATGGGCTGCTTTGTCTGCTCGTGTCAATGGGGAATCATCCTCTTTGTAGGCCAATCCTATGTCGGGAGCCCCATACACTTCCATGATCTCCGTTCCTGCTGACTTAGCTGCCCCTACCGCTACCAAAGTAAGTGCCTCTACATTCATTTATCCGGTTTATCGCTCTATGATTTCACATGCCCTTTACGTTGGACTTTTACTAATCCACCAGCTCAGGCTTATCCTTTTCCAACTTCTCAAACACCTTTTTCACGTCCTGGGCACTTTCCTTTTTCAGTACCAGGATGGCATCTTTGGTCTGTACCAAAATGGTATTTTCCAGTCCCACGAATTCCGTGTGGACATTGCTGCCGATGATCATATTGCCCTGCGCATCGGGCTCATAGCCGTGCTGCTCCATGTACTCGAATACCGACTCAAAAGAGCCCATGTCCGACCAGCCAAATGAGGATGGCACTACCTTTATTTTCCGTGTGCGCTCCATCACGGCATAATCCACCGATATAGAAGGGATCTTCATGGACAGTTCTTTGTCCAAAAACCCATCCGATGCCGCCTCCATGGCCTCTTGCGAACGTTTGAATACCTCCGGCTCATAGCTTTCCAGCTCGGAAAGGAATACCTGCGCCTTGAAGCAGAACATACCCGAGTTCCAAAGAAAATTCCCCTGCTCTAAAAACTGCTCTGCGGTTGCCAGATCAGGTTTTTCCCGGAAACCCTTTACCGACTCCCCGTCGGCCTCGATATAGCCAAACCCGGTTTCCGGGCGGGTAGGTTTGAGGCCGAAGGTCACGATATGGTCTTCCTTGGCCAATTCAATGGCCCTCTCAACACTTTTAGTATAGGCATCTCCCGTGGTAATCAGGTGGTCCGAGGGAGTCACAAAAAGAATATCCTCCGGCCCGGAACGAAACGCCGCAAAGGCAATGGCCGCTGCCGTATTCCGGGGACAGGCCTCGATCACTTCGATATATTTGGTAATGCCAAGCCCTTTAATATCCTTTCGGGACAGTTCATAGTTGGCCTGGTTGCCGACGATCATCAGTTGATCGCACAGGGGCTGGTTCCGCTCCACCGTCTTTTGGAACAAGGTCCTTTCCTCAAAAATAGGCAAGTATTGTTTGGGACAACTTTTTCGGGAAAGGGGCCAAAGCCTGCTGCCTACCCCTCCGGACAATACTACGTTCGTAATTTTCATTCGTTTGGTTAAGTTTATCTTGACGTTTAAAAATCAGCTTCAAAGTTACGCTCTTTTTTAAAACTATTCCAATACCATTCACATGCCAATCCCAGTCCCTGCCTTACGGAATATTCAGGTTCATACCCTATCACCTTTCTGCCCTTCTCGATGGAAGCCAGGGAATGGGGCACATCACCGGCCCGCTGCGGACCGTATTCCATGGGGATCCCGGATATTTCCTTGTCAAATTTTGACAGTTCTTCTTTCAGGTAACTTCCCAGCTCGTTCAGGTTTACCCGCTCCCCAAAAGCCACGTTGAACACTTCTGAGATGACCGCATCGGTGTTGAACGGCCGGCCGATATGGGCATGATACTCTGCAAGGTTTGCCTTCATCAGTGCCGTCCCGGTCACGGCCGCCTTGACATTGGCCTGGATGACATTGTCGATATAGGTAAAGTCCCTGGAAAAGGAACCGTCCCCGTTAATCCTTGGGGATTCCCCTTCCACCAGGCACCGCACAAATTTCGGGATGACGGCTGCATAGGCCCCGTCGGGATCCTGTCTCCTGCCAAATACGTTGAAATACCGCAGGCCAATGGTTTCCAGCCCATAGGTGTCGGCAAAGTTCTTGGCAAATAACTCGTCCACATATTTGGTGATGGCATAGGGTGAAAGGGCATTGCCGATGACATGCTCTACCTTGGGCAGGTCGGGATGATCACCGTATGTTGAAGAGCTTGCCGCGTAGACCACCCGCTGTACACCTGCTTCCTTGGCGGCAAAGAGCACTTTGACGAAGCCCCCTATGTTCACATCGGTAGAGGTCATGGGGTCGGCGATCGATCGCGGCACAGAGCCCAATGCTGCTTGATGGAACACCCATTTGCATCCCTCCACGGCCTCGGCACAAGTGGTATAATCCCGAATATCCCCTTCGATCAGGCTAAACCGGGAAGAGGTCAGGGCCTTTTCCAAGTTTGTCCGTTTGCCCGTGGAGAAATTATCCAAACAGACCACCCGGCTTCCGGCTTCCAGCAGGGCGTCGATCAGGTTGGAGCCGATAAACCCGGCTCCGCCCGTGACCAATACTTTTGCTCCGGAGAGTTGATGTCCTTCAGTTGTTCCAATCATTGCCTTTCGTTTTGCTTTGTCCCCTTAAGGTAAGCATTATTAAATACCGATGCCATAATGGGTAAAGCCCAATTCCGCCAAGTATTTCTTATCATAGATGTTCCTGCCGTCAAATACTACCTTATTGCTCAGCAATTTGCCCAATGCACTCCAGCTCGGCATCCTGAACTGTGACCATTCGGTCACCAGCAACAGCGCATCCGCATCCACACAGGCATCATAGGCATCGTCACAGTAGGTCACTTTATCGCCCACGTACACTTCCTTGGCCTCTTCCATGGCAATGGGGTCATATGCCTTTACCTTGGCGCCAGCGGCCCGGAGTTCGTTGATCATCACAATGGCCGGTGCCTCGCGCATATCGTCGGTATTGGGCTTAAAGCTCAGTCCCCACATGGCGAAGGTCATGCCGCTGAGGTCGTCTCCGAAATGCTGCTTGATCTTGTGCACCAAACGGTGTTTCTGGTCGTCATTTACCGCTTCCACGGATTGGAGGACACGCAGGTCATAGCCGTAGGTCTTCGCCGTCCGGATGATGGCCTTGACGTCCTTTGGAAAGCAGCTTCCGCCGTAGCCCACACCGGGATAGATAAACTTGTTGCCGATCCTGGGGTCCGAACCGATCCCTGCCCTGACCATATTGGCATCCGCACCTACCAGCTCGCAGAGGTTGGCAATATCGTTCATAAAGCTGATCTTGGTGGCCAGCATGGCATTTGCGGTATATTTGGTCATTTCCGCAGAAGGAATGTCCATGTAGATGATCCGGTCACCGCTCAGCTGGAAGGGCTTGTACAGGCGCTTCATGATCTCTTCCGCCCTTTCATCCTCCACGCCGATGATGATCCTGTCCGGCTTCAAAAAGTCTTCCACTGCCGCACCTTCTTTCAAAAATTCCGGGTTGGAAGCCACGGCAAAGGGCAGGTCGCTCTTGCGCTTGTCCAGTGCCTGTTGGATGGCCTCTTTTACCTTACAGCCTGTCGTTACCGGAACCGTACTCTTGGTCGCCACGACGATATAATCGGACATGGTCCTGCCGATCTCATCGGCCACGGCCAGCACATACTTGAGGTCTGCCGACCCGTCCTCGCCCGGAGGCGTTCCCACGGCGATAAAGGCCACTTCGGACCCTTGGATAGCTTCGCCCAGGTTGGTGGAAAAGGAAAGCCTTCCATCCTTGTAGTTCCTGGTAACGATCTCTTCCAGCCCCGGTTCATAAATGGGCATGATGCCGTTCTTGAGCTTATCGATTTTCTTTTGGTCGATGTCCACACAGACCACTTCAATGCCGACATCGGCAAAACAGGCTCCTGAAACCAAGCCTACATATCCGGTTCCTACTACAGTAATTTTCATTTTTCTAGCTGTTATTTGTTAAATAATCAATTGTTATTATAGTAAGGTTATCTTAAAAATCCTTTTTTATGTTCCCGACCGTTGCCTCCAGGGGCAAGGTAAATTGCTTGGCGCACCACTATCCCATCGGCAAGGCAGGACCATTTGCCTGCTGCTCCACAGGAGCGTCAATCTCCCTTCAGTCCCAGGCTCCGTCCTCCGTCCACCTTAAAGTTCTGTCCGGTAATGAACTTTCCTTCTTCCCTGGTGAGGTAGGCCACCATTTCGGAGATATCCTCTGGGCGGCCATAGTCGTTCATGTAGTTGGTCTTCTTTAATTTTGCCATCTGCGCCGGGGTAATGGTGCCCCGCTGAACGATTCCGGGGGACACACAGTTCGCCGTAATGCCGAGCTTGCCCAGCTCCATGGCTATGGATTTGGTAAAGGCAATGATACCTGCCTTTGCCGCGGCATATTCGGAAAACTTTGCCTTCCCATGTTCCCCGATCACCGAGGTCACCGAAACGATTGTCCCCCGCTTTGCCGCTACCATGATCTTGGAAGCCTCCCGAGTGACAAGTATCGCCCCCCGAAGGTTCACGTGCAAGGTGGTATCTATGGTCTCGGTCTCCAGTTCATAAATTGGCCTGCTTGCCTGCCGGGCACTTCCGCCTGCGCAATTTACCAAAATATCCAACTGCCCGTAGCTTTCTTTCAGCCACTGGTAAAATTCGATGATCTTTTCCTCACTGGAGATGTCCAGCTGCCTCTTTACCGCCTTACCGCCATTGGCTCCGATCTCGTCCACTACCCCTTGCATCTTGTCATGGCTCATTCCACAGACGACCACCAGGGCACCGTCCGCTGCCAAACGACAACAGATGGCCCTTCCAATAGCTCCGCTGCCCCCGGTCACGACGGCCACTTTTCCTTTCAGGAGACCGGGAGTCGACACCTGGATGGTATAGGGAACCGCAACGGCCTGCCCGCCCGAATTCCCGGGTGCCATTCCCTTTAGTTTGTTCCTCATCCCCTTGGGGACCAATCGCTTGATGAGACTTTTCATTTCTTACGTTTTCCTAATATTTTCTTGATAACGATATTATTGATAAAATTCCGTTCCTGCTTGGAAAGCCCTACCAGGTACACTGCCGCCAGTACCGTGGCGCAGGCACAAAGCACCTTGATGATGAAATTCACCACGTTTGCCGGCATCACATAGTACAAATACCCAGGTATGGGCACGGCCAAAATGATCACGACCACCGAAGGCAACAACACCCCGGTCAGGAAGTCCCTGAACTTAAACCCGATAGATTTCCTCAGGAACGACACCCTGATGAAGCTGATCAGTGCGGACAAGAGGATCGCAACCACCAGGGTGGACTCAGGTTCGTAGCCCATCATGAGCATCACATAACTGATGGGAAGGTTCATCAGCCCAATGACACTGAGGGTAATGTGGTAGTTCCTTACCTTGCCGGTAGCCGCCTGTGCCGTGGCCACTGGATTGGCGTAGGATTCGATCAGGGCCCTTACCATTACCAAACGCACAAACACCACCGTGTGCTCGGGCACTTCCCCCAGCCATAGCTTCAGGATAAACGGAGCCTCGATGAATATGGGCAACGAGATCAACAGGATCAGGAAAAAGGACATCTTCACACTGGTGACCAGCAGCTTCTTCATGCCCGTCAGATCACCTGCCGCATACTGCTTGACGATCTGTGGATTTACCGCCTGGGTAAAGTTCCTTGCAAAGGTCGTCACCACGGTATTGATCTGGTTGGATATTCCCTGTGCCGCATTCACTACCGTTCCAAAGAACATGTTGAGCACCACTGCAATTCCCTGGTTGCGCAGGACCACGGAGACACTGCTCATCATGGTCCATCCGGAAAACCCCATCATCTTTTTAAAGAACGTTTCATCCTTGCTCACCCCTACCCGACATTCCTCGAAATTCTTGCGGGAATACCAGCGCACGGCCATCCTGACCGCAAAGGTGACGCAGAAGGTCAAAAACCCGTACAGGATCAATTTGTCCACCATGAACAACTGGAGCAAATAGACGATCAACAGCTTCAGCACCACATCGATCACACTGATATAGGCAAATGCCGTCATGCGCTCGTTGGCAATTATGGCAGCATTATAGGGCACATTGACCACTGTCAGCACAAAGGAAAGTATGGAAAACTGGTACACCCAGTTGGCCGCTACCATCCTGCCTTCCGGAATGTTCAACCGGGTATTCAAAAACCAAAGTCCGGCCGTCTCTGCCAGCACCAATACCACCAGGGCGATCAGGTAATGGATATAAAGACTGGTGCTGAACACCTTCCTTAGACTGTTATCGTCCTCGGTACCCTGCTCATAGTTCAAGAACCGCTGGGTGGCCGAGGCCATCGTACCACTGAGGAAGGAAAACATGGTCACCACCCCTCCTACGACCGTGTTGAGCCCATAATCGCTTACCCCAAGGGTCTGCAGTACCACCCTTGCGGTGTATAGCGAAACCCCCATCGTTATCAGCATCCGAAGATAGAGCGACAACGAATTCTTGGCGATCCGCGTATTCTTTGATGACATCTATTCTTCCCTTATTGGTTTTTATTGACGTACTTTCCGATCTTCTGGGAGACCTTTAATTTCGCCTTGTCAAATTTTGTTTCCCTGTTCAAACTGCCAAAATATTTCTTGAGAATCTTGATATCCACTTCCTTTTTGGTAAAGACCTCCAGTACCATGGGCCCTTCCTGGCTTGTATCGGCCAACCATTCCACGGCCGAGTCGCATTCCTCCTGGTTCCTGACGGCATTGTATTTCATCCCCAGGGATTCCACCCATCCCTTTGCGGAGGTCTGGTGTCCCGCGGAGATATGCTTGGACAGGACATCGGCCAATGACTCCTTCAGCGGCAAGTGCATGATGGCCCCTCCCTCGTTGTTGAGCAGGAGAATCCTGAGGTTCTTGGAAAGGTGGCGGTTCCATAACGCATTCATGTCATAGAAAAACGTAAGGTCACCGATCACCAGGTACACGGGCTCATCTGCCGCTGCTGCAAAGCCCACTGCTGCGGACATACAGCCATCGATCCCGTTTACGCCACGGTTACAGTACGCGTTGATGGATTCGTCGGTAACGAACAAATTGGCCATCCTTGCCGAAGCACTGTTTGCAATGTGCAGGGAAGCGCCCTTGGGCAGGGATTTGACCAGCTGCCCCACTGCATACAGCTCACTGAACGGTACTTCCGGCTCCATGATCCGTTGGGATATGGCCTTTAAGCTCGTCAGGTATTCGGTGGAACCCTGATGGGAAGGTTCGGCCATTTTCCTGAAGAAAAATCCTTCGTCCATTTCAAAGACATCTGTGAGCTTATGGAACGGATCGATAATATCCCCACTGGGAGCTACGCTCCAGTGCTCACATTTAGGCGAAAACCTCCTGATGTATTTCTTGATGTTGTTGTTGAAAATATAATTGGCAAAAACCGTGATGACCACATCAGGAAGCCGCTTGGCCCCTTCGTCAATGGAAAAGTTGCGCAGGGTCACAAAGGCATTGTCGATGGCATGGCCATGGCGACAGTTGGACGTCTTGTCACAAAGGATCGCACAGTTATAACTTTCACAGAAATCGTCCAGGGACTTACGTAATTGTTCGGACATGGGAGCTGCCTGGCCCCAGATCACAAGGATACGTTTGCCCTTCAACCGCTCTGCGTATTGGCTCCATTGGAAATCCTCCAAATCTGCCCTGGTTCGCGTAATCTTCCTCACCTTCGGCAGTACTGCAGTACTAAAGGTATCTCCCTGGTGCGATTCGATCGGGATGTTCAGGTGAACGGGCCCGGGACCGCGGGATGTCAGCGACAGCAGTCCCTCGTTGATCACCCGATTGCAGTACCATTCGTCGAAACCGCTCTTCACCTCCTTGAGCTGTCCCTCAAACTTCACAAAGTTCCTGAAAACATCGTCCTGTTTGAACATCTGCTCTTCCATTTGGTTGAGCAACTCCGGAAGACGGTCGGCAGTCAGCAACAACAGCGGCAGGTGCTGGTAAAAAGCCTCTACCACTGCCGAACCATAATTGATCGTGGACGTGCCTGAGGTACAGGCCACTGCTACCGGTTCATTGGATTTCTGAATCAGCCCCAGCGCAAAAAAGGCAGCACTCCGTTCGTCCACCACAGAATAAAGCTGAAAAAAACTGTCCTTTTCCATGGAGTGGATAATGGAAAAATGCCTACTTCCAGGTGAAACAACTATTTTCCTTACGTTGAATTGTTTCAGCAGTGACAATAATTGAAGAATTAACCTATCATCTGAATACATACTTTCAATTTTTAAATGCCTATATTTTTTTATATTGTGATGCTCTCTTATTGAACGGCAAGGACATGTTGCCATTTCCCCGATCCTATTCGAAACTTCCTTTTGCCCTGAGCCGGCTTCCTATCCGAGAAAAAGATAACCTTCCCCGCACATGGCCTTGACCTCTTGACATTGGGATATTAAGGATTGATTAAGGTATTTTGGGTATGTCGCATTCCTTTGTTCGACCAATTTCCCTTTCATAAAATCTACCCCAAAAGGCATTTCCCGGGATCCTGGCCTCAGACTATCAAACAACCATGTCAGCACAATCAAAAATCCCCAGCTGAACTTTCAAGGGCATCGGAATTCCAGTATGCCCCATCTCCACTTATTGCGGAAGCCCTGTTCTCCACTTATTGCGGAAGCCCTGTTCTCCGGGTCAACCCACTTCACATTTACTTCATTTACGCCCTGTGTCATTTGATATTCTAAAAGTAGAACAATTTATTTTAAATACAAAAAATTGTTTTTAAAAAATTAATTAATGTATTTCAGATTAATAAATCTTATTTTCATCCCATCCCTACAGGATATGGTTTGCAGGCCGGGGAGTGTGTCCGGAAACGGGTTCCGGAGGACATGCATATCGTAAAAAAAGCTTGATAATGCACCGATATATTGCCATTTTTGATTTTTCAAAGTCAAAAGCACATGAATCCAGAGAGCAATTGGTACGTGATGTACACTGCCCCAAGGGCGGAGAAACGGGTGGCGCAGCGATTGGAAGAAAAAGGCGTGACCGCATACCTGCCGATGATCGAAGAGGTACGGCAGTGGAGCGATCGGAAGAAAAAGGTCAAACGGCCACTTTTCAACGGCTATATTTTTGTCCGCTCGGACAAAAGCCGGCTTTGGGAGGCCCTGCAGGTCCAGGGAGCGGTCAAATTCGTCAATTTTTCCGGCGACCATGCCGTGGTCAGGGACAGTGAGATCGAGGCCATCAAGCGCATCGTGGAAACGGGCGTGGCCGTGGAAGTGGAAACCACCCATATTGAAGAAGGCCAGCAGGTCAAAATCATTGGTGGCCCCTTACAGGGCTTTGAAGGAGAGTGCATCCAGAAGGGCAACCAGGATTTCTTTATCATCCGCGTGCCCAGCATCCACCAGACCGTCATGGTCAATATCCCGGTAAAATTCCTGGAAGTGGTCGGCTAGTCCCCTGCCTCCTACCGATGCCTTCCTGTTATACTGATGGTCGCCCCCGCCAGCAGGCACGGTCACCTGTCGAAATAATAAGGAGTGTTTCGCTCAAAGAGTTTCCGAAACCGGTTGCCCGTCAGGGCACTGAAGCCCCCGATCAAAAATCCCAGCAGCGCCGTCACCAGCATCAACAGCTCCTCCTTGCCCATCCCCATGATCTCGGCCACCTGTCTGGGCAAGTGCGATCCGGTGTCCACGGTAATCCAATAGCTCTGTGCCAACCAGGTAAGCCCTACGCCCAGGGCGGCAGCAAAAAACACATGGGTTCCCCTTCCCCCCAGGGCCGCTCCCAGGACTGCCCACACCAGCATCATCATCCAATAGGTCAGCCAAGGGCCCATCAACACGGTGACCATCACGTATACCAATAGATATAATAGGAATCTCATCTCAATCAACGGGTTTTAGGGTGGTGGTAAACAATATATTCTCCATCTCCTGCCTTTTATGCAGACCAAAATCTATATAGTGCCCCTCCGCCCACTTTTCTATAAAGTTATCGTAAAACCTACTGCCGGGATTTCCGGACTGGCCGCCAGGGTAAATCCCATGTGCCCTAACGGTCGGCCCAAGCTCCACGACCATCCTCCAGCTGGCCCCGTGCCGTTCACTGGTGGCGTTGACGATGCTTCGCCCTCCGCCCGTAAATATGCCCTCCCGGCCAAAGGACTGGAAATTAGGCACCAAATGCTGGACAGTGGTGTTCTTGTAAGTGGCCCACACCACGTCTTCACCTTGCTCGGCTTTCAGGGCCTGCCATTCCTGGGAAGCCCGTTTGAAGCTGGTCTGAAGGTGGTCCACCACGGTTTCATGGAGTCCAGTTGTGCTCGGAAGATCAAAGATACTATCGTTGGGCGTCTCCTTCATCAGGAAAGTGGTCATATAATTGCCCGGAAGGACAATAGGCCTGTCCCCTTGGTCCAGCCACTTCCAAACGCCTCCTTTAAAGGCATCCCACCACAACTCAAAAGCCACCGGACCTTTCACATCCGGATCGGCATAATAATCCCATTTTTCCAGCACCGAAAGCAGGGCCTGCTCCTCGGGACCAAACCTTCTGGAGGTATCCTGTTTCAACTTTTCCAACATCACCGGCAGTGCCTCGGCGGCATGCAGGTCAAAATCATCAAATTGCAGGGCCTGCATATCGGCCATGGTGATTCCTTCCATTTCCCGTAGCCGTCCGTTGATCCTCCGGTTCCGGTAATCCTCAAAGGTATTGTCAAAAATATAATAGGGATAACTTTCCCCTACCGAATACTGGTTGGCAGAACTCACGAATCCACGCGCCGGATTCAGGGTGGATGGATTGTGTTCGGAAGGAATATAGCCGTTCCACTCAAATGCCGGATCGTTGCCGTCCATGAGGTACTTGCCCTGTCCGGGCCATTTCAGCGGAAACTTCCCCTGTACCTTCATGGCGATATCCCCTTGGGAGGAAGCAAACACAAAATTCTGGGCCGGTGCGGTATAATGGTCCAGGGCCGCCAGGTAGTCGCCATGGTCGCGGGCCGCATTGAGATCCAGAAAGGTCTGCTGCTCATTGGATCCCTCATGGGCGGTCCATTTCAGGGCAAAGTTCTTCTTTTGGCCGTTGGGGCGAAAGTCTTCGTCATAGACCACTGGCCCGTAATGGGTATAGATGACCGTATCCATAAAGGACACGTCCCCTTTCACGGCTATTTCCTCCACCCGGACAGCACTCTGTATCCATTGATCGTTGTAGCGGTACTCCAAGCGGCTGTTGTCCTTGAAGGTAATGGCATACCAATCGCGCACATCCCGGGTGGCATTGGTCACGCCCCAGGCCACCTGTTCGTTAAATCCGCTGATCACTCCCAAGGCTCCGGGCAAGGTGGCACCCTTTACGGTATATTCCGGCGTACTGAGCTGCATGGCGTACCACAGACTGGGCAAATTAAGTCCCAGATGAGGATCGTTGGCGAGAATGGGATGCCCGTTCTCGGTCTTCTCTCCTGCTACTGCCCAGTTATTGGAGCCAACCCCTGGCTCGGGAGCGGGCATGGGATCCATGAGCAGTGAAAAATCAGGATAGGCCACGCTGTCCGGCCGATGGACGGGCAAGGGCTCAAAATCCCATTCATGGTCGGCTTCGATCACCGGGTCATTGTCAAGGGGAATATCGGGAAAGAGCCGGTCGACCATGGCACCGCCCAGGACATGGCGTAAATTGGTAAACTCCAAATCCTTGTCCCCTACCAACATATCGGCCATGTATTTCAGCAGGAGCACCGTCTTGTAGGGTGTCCACTCCTCTGGCCTGTAGTCCAAGATCTTATATTCTACCGGCATCCGGGAAAGGTCCAGCTGGTCGATATAACGGTTCACCCCTTCGGTGTAGGCATGGATCAATTCCAGTGTAGCCGGCTCCTGCTCTTTGAGGAACTGCAGCCCCATTTCGGCCCCATAACCAAGCCCCTTCCTTCGCTGCATCCTGTCAAAGTCCAATGCGGCACTGCCCACGATCTCTGAAATCCGCCCCGCCGCTGCCCTGGTCTGGAATTCCATTTGCCAAAGGCGGTGCTGCGCGGTAACATAACCTTGGGCCATCATCAGGTCAGCCTCGGTTTCAGCAAATACATGGGGGATCAGGTTTTGATCATAAACGACCGTTACCGGTGCATGCAGCCCTTCCAGGGACAATGTTTCTTGTGCCAGTTCATCCTCACTGTAGGCGTTCTGCCAAAATCCATGGTAGGGATCCATCAGATATCCCAGGGAGGGGACCTGGCCAAAATTGACCGAAAGCCCTACAGCCAGCACAAGGGATACGATAAATACGATTAAAAAACCAAAATATTTCATAAAACAGGCTTCAAGGAGGTAATATCAGGGCAACAATTCCCGAATTTAAGCCTTAAATGTGTATTTTCAATTTATCGTGACGGTAATATTTCCAAATATTCGAAATCCACGTATTAATACCGTAACCAATGGGCCAGCAACAAAAAAAGCCCCGGGATCCCGGGGCTTTTTCATGGTCGGTCGGGGGCAAATGCCCTCGCTACCTGTTTATTGGATGGCTATCGGCAAACGGAGCTTTTCCCAGCGTACGACCAACCCGGGATCCTCTACGGAGATCTTCAGTTGTTCCTGGTTTTCCTCCATCCACTCCGGTGTCACCTTCACCCGTAGCACATCATTTTCTTCCTTGTACTGGTAATGACCGTGCTCCAGGTTCCATTCGGAGTTAAAGATCACTGTCCAGTCCCCTTCCTCCATCGGAACGGTAAACAGGGAATATTTCCCTGCAGGCAAGGGCTCGCCTTCCACGGTGACATCACCGGAGAATTCCACAAAGGTGGCTTCGTTTGCCCCGGTCCGCCACACTTCACCGTAGGATTCCAGGTTCCCCCAGATCTGTCGGCCGTTCACCGATGGCGCACCGTATTGGACCGAAACGGTCTTCCCACCGATCTTGCCCGAGGTATTTTGGAGGGGACTGGCCCGCTCCTCTTCTTTCATTTCCATGGCCTGGGCTTCTTCTTCCTTGGCCGTTTCCTTTTCCTTGTCTCCGGAACCTCCACAACTTGACAGCAGCGAGGCCATCAAAACACAACCCACGAAAAGTAAATTGTCAAACTTTTTCATAGAGAATACAATAGTTGATTTAAGACGAATTTATACATTTTTTCAACGTTGCCTTATTTTTTTGGACAAATTATTCGGCTGTAACGTTCCCTGTACCACTTTTTCAAGCTGCTGCGGGACTGCCCAAGTCCCTTTTCCTTGGCTGTCCATCGTGATTAATTCACTGATTTGGTCCCTATCTCCGGTAAACTTCTTGATATTCGATTAATCTTCCACTATTTTCGCTATCCTTTAATGACTTTATATATGAGGTTTCTGGTATCCGTCGTGTTCTTCGTTTCGGTCTTGTTATTTTTTGGTGTCAACATCTCACCCGAACAACTTTCCTATGCAGGGCTGGTACCAGTGCTCATTCCCGTATTCCTGCTCATCAATTTTGTGCTGCTGGTCATACTGGTCCTGCTGAAGCGAAAGCTTCTCATTTTGCCGCTGGTGGCCATATTGCTGGGTTGGCGTTTTGTAGGGGTGAGCATGGCCTGGAATTCTCCCGTTGAGGGAAAAGGGCTATCGGTAATGAGCTATAATGCCCATATGTTCAATTATGAAAAATACAAGGCAAGGGACCCAAAGGTCACCCCGAACATCTACAATTGGATCAGGGAACAGGACAGCGACATCATCGGTATCCAGGAATTTTATCAGGACAACACGACTCCTTCAAGAAATGCCATCAAGCTTATTGGCCAGGAAGGAAAATACCACTGTTCGGCACATTCGGTCGAGGAACGAAAGGGAAAGCGGTTCTTTGGGCTTGCTGTTTTTTCAAAATACCCGATCATCAATGAAGGCAAACTGTTCGACAACAGAAAGACCAACGGCGCCATGTTCGTGGACCTGAAAATAAAAGGGGACACCATTCGCGTTTACAACGTGCACCTGGAATCCATGAGCATTCCTGCAGACCAGTTGGACAATATCGACGGGATAAAGGAAAATTACCGAAAGACCTGGAGAAGGCTCAACCGCGGCGTGGTCAACCGTGCCAGCCAGGTGGACCTGCTGGCAGCCCATATAAAAAACAGCCCCCATCCTTCCATTTTGTTGGGAGATTTCAATGATGTCCCCTACAGTTATACCTATTTCACCATCCGATCGCTTCTCGAAAACAGTTTTGAAACCGCGGGCAAAGGATTTGGCTTCACCTTCAACAAGGTGCTGTTTTTCCTGAGGATCGACAATATCTTCTACCATCCCTCCCTTGCCCCGTTACGGTTCAATACCCTCCGGGAAGTCGACTATTCCGATCATTATCCCATCAAAGCGGTATTTCAACTGGAGCCACTGGTCGACCGGACCCTGGCGCCCTGATACTGGCTCAGCACTTTCAGGAACGCTTAACCTTTCCCTACAATCACTGCATCCTTAATCTTGACCATGGAAAAGCAATAGCTGCTAAAAATGCTCGTGGACCAGCTCCTTAAAGCATCTCCAGAAGGGCGTATCCGGTTTTTGGAGCAGGATCAGGGGCAATTGTTCTTTTGGAAACTCCAGGGCGATCACCTCCAAGGTTATCCTTTCCCGGTCGATCTCCTGAAAGGCATAGAACTGATATTGGGAAAAGCCAAAGACCCCGGCCCGCTGGCCGGTTTCATCCAATCCATTGCGCAAGGCCAATTCGACCGATGGGGGACCACAGGCCCGGACCAGTGTACGGTAACTTTTGGGAATTTCTTTCAGGGAAACCTGTTTGGGGCCACCCAAGAGGGTGCTGAGCAATGCCAAGTCCTTTCGTTCAGTTGCCCCGGGGAATTGGCCCCGTCGGTTTTTATAACTGCCCACCAGCGACTCGAACAGTAAATGTTCACTGTCGGTACCGAATAATGTCATGAAATTTTTGTTCATAGGGTGAATGGTCAACAACCGTAATGGACCAAACATCTTCAAAATCCGGGCCACCGGTCCCGTTGCTCGTTCACGGACGTTATGGGCGCGACCTTCCCCTTCCCTCACCTGATCCGACTTCGTGACGGTAGCCGTCCACTTGCCCAACACGGGAAACCGAATTCCCTTGGTCAAAATGCGAAAGGAGGGCAAGGTACCATGGCCGGGGAATCCTTCCGACATCGATCGGCTGCTAAAGGCCGCCTTTCTGTTGGTTAAGGCGGACCACCTTGACCACCCGCTGCAGGGAATCAAAGGTAATTTGGATTTCCCCCTCTGAGGTCAACGGAACTTGATAGCGATAGGTACTGTCCATTCCATTGGGGATTACCTCATCAGGGTTCCCCAGCATTTGCACGGCCTCTCCCTTCCCCGTCCCAATACGGATGTCATAGGATTTGGCAACGTTTGTCCACTCGACTTTTTGCTCAATATGATAGCATTTCCAAGCGATGGAAAGAACAAAAAAGACGAGTAGCCCTGTTGGCAAGGGCGCGAACTTGAACATATATGGTCGATTACAGTCTAGGAAACCAAACCGTGGGGAAGCAAAATTGTTTAAAAAAAACCAAAAAAATCAACCATCTTGATTTTCACCATCCGCTATCCTCTTGAAAGATTATCGGTCCAATGCTCCCCGAGGCCCTAAAAAACCCGTTTTCGTACAGGAACGGACGAAGCTTTGATAAACGGTTTAGGTGTTTTTTAGTTTTTCTTTTACTTTTGGAAAAACTTATAACTATGAGATTAATACGTTCAACCGCTTTGTTGGCCTTCAGTTTATGCTGTACGGTAGGCCTGAACGCCCAGACTACCCGCTGGCAACAGGCTGTCAACTACAAAATGGACGTCGATATGGACGTCGAAAAAAACCAGTACGAAGGTCATCAGGACCTTGAATACACCAACAATTCGCCCGATACCCTTTACCGTGTCTTTTACCATCTTTATTACAATGCCTTCCAGCCAAACTCCATGATGGATGTGCGGTCGAGGACCATTGCCGATGCAGACCGTCGCGTGCAGGACCGCATTTACAACCTTTCTCCCGAGGAAATCGGCTACCTGAAGGTAAAGAGCCTTAAAATGGACGGAAAAAAGCTGGACTACGAACATGTGGGCACCATTCTGGAGGTAACGCTCGACCAGCCTATCCTTCCCAACAGCACGGTGGAATTTTCCATGGATTTTGAAGGCCAGGTGCCGCTTCAGATCCGGCGCGCCGGGCGTGACAACAAAGAAGGCGTCCGCTATTCCATGTCCCAGTGGTATCCCAAGATGGCCAATTACGACGATCAAGGCTGGCATGCCAACCCGTATATCGGCAGGGAATTCTATGGCATATGGGGTGATTTCGATGTCAGGATCACCATTGACAAAAGCTATGTCCTTGGCGGCACCGGCTACCTGCAAAACCCAGAGGAAATCGGCCATGGCTATGAAGAGGAAGGCCAGAAGGTAAAAAGACCCCGGGGCAAAACCCTCACATGGCATTTCAAGGCTCCACAGGTACACGATTTCATGTGGGCAGCAGATCCTGATTACACCCATGACAAGGTCGAAATGGACAACGGCATTACCATTCACCATCTGTACATCAAGAACAGCAAGACTGCCGAGAATTGGGAAAAGCTCAAGGAGTATTCCCCGAAGGCCATGGCTTTCCTGAGCGAGCATTTCGGCCAATACCCGTATAAGCAATACTCCATTATCCAGGGCGGTGATGGCGGCATGGAATACCCCATGTCCACGCTGATCACCGGGGAGCGGTCCCTTCCAAGTTTGGTGGGGGTAACCGTCCATGAAATGGCACACAGCTGGTTCCAGGGCGTGCTGGCCACCAATGAGGCCCTTTATCCATGGATGGACGAAGGCTTTACCACTTACGCCACCAACCTGACCATGGCCAATATTTTCTCAGAAGAACCATCCGACTTCCCCCAAAGGGGTGCCTATGTGGGCTATGAGCGGTTGGCAAAATCAGGCAGGGAAGAGCCCATGACCACCCATTCCGACCATTACCACACGAATTTTGCCTATGGTGCTGCGGCCTATTCCAAGGGAGCGGTATTTATCGCCCAGCTGGGCTATATCATCGGCGAGAAAAACCGTGACCGGGCCATGCTCAACTACTTCAACGACTGGAAGTTCAAGCACCCCAAGACCAACGACATTATCCGGGAAATGGAAAAGCAGAGTGGACTGGAACTCGACTGGTACAAGGAATACTGGGTAAACAGCACCAAATCCATTGACTATGCCGTGAAATCGGTAGAGGCGGCCGGTGACGGCACCAAGATCACCCTACAGCGGGATGGACTGATGCCAATGCCCATCGACCTGGTGATCACCTACGAGGACGGCAGCCAAGAGATGGTCTACCTTCCCCTGGTCATTCAGCGTGGCAACAAACCTGAAGAGGCCGGCATGCCCAAGCGCATCCTGACCCAACGGTGGCCCTGGACAAACATTACCAAGGAAATCACCCTCGAAAGGCCCTTCTCTACCATCCAAAAAGTGGAAATCGACCCGAGCAAGAGAATGGCTGACATTGACAGGGAAAACAATGTCTTCCCGGCAGAGGTAAAAGAAGAATAGGACGATCCCTACGATAACATTTCCAGAGGCTGGCCCTAGGTCAGCCTCTTTTTTTTCTCCTAAGAGTGGCATTTCTCCCCTCCCTTGCGTCCTGATCAAGAAACCTGATTTTATCGGTATGAAATCCTTTTACCTGCTGGTGATTTTTATCTCACTGACCGGATGTGACTTGTTCGATGACCATCCTACTTTCCAAAAATATCCCCAAGGACTTCCGGGAACATGGCAACTGGTCGAGCAGTCCTTTAGTGCTGGCGGACGGGATATGACGACCCAAACGATCGAAAACGGTCCCCTTTACCATTTTGGCCATGATGGGTCACTGACGGTCTCGACCGATTTTGACATATCATGCCATGAAGGCACCTATAAGCTGGACGAAGAAGAACTTGTATTCACCTATGGCTGTGACATGGGCGACACTCCAAATCCATTTACCTACCACATTACGTTTGAAGAAGACTATATGGTCCTTCGTCCCAAATCAATTGTGTGTATGGAGGGCTGCTCCTATAAATACAAAAAGATACTTCTCTAGTTCCGCAGGCGACGAGAAAGGCAGTTGTAATGCCTCCTTGCAGCGGTCCCGGGCCGACAGAAATACGGCTCGGTCCGCTCTTGGTGCCGTTGACGGCCGGTGGCGCATCACTGTCCCCAGGGACAATGAAATCCATCCGCCCAGAAATATGGCTTGATCAAAAAAACAAAAACCTCCGGGACACTGCCCCGGAGGTTTTAACACTTAAAAAACCACCAACCTTTAAATAAATCTATACAAACTATTTTCTTCGAATAGCTATATTGATCTTGTCTGCCAATAAATACATGACAGGTACAATTACTAACGTGAGAAAGGTCGCAAAGGTTAGCCCAAATATTACGGTCCATGCCATTGGTCCCCAAAAATCCGCATTATCGCCCCCTACGTAAAACTGGGGGTCAAAATCAGATAACAAAGAAAAGAAATCAATGTTCATACCGATCGCCATTGGAATCAACCCAAGGATGGTGGTGATGGCCGTCAGCAGTACGGGGCGCAAACGGGTCTTTCCGCCTTCGACGATACTGGCCACCAGGTCATCATAGGTAAGGTGCTCGTCCTCTCCCAGTCCACGGTCAGAACGTTTCCGCTGCCTTACAAGGTTGGTATAGTCGATCAGTACGATGGCATTGTTTACCACCACCCCGGCCAGGGAGATGATCCCGATACCGGTCATGATCACCACAAAGTCCATGTTAAAGGTCGCCAGACCGATGAACACCCCGATCGTACTCAAGATTACAGAGCACATGATGATAAACGGCGTCATCAGGGAATTGAACTGTGCCACGATGATCAGGAATATGGCCGCTACGGCAATCATCATTGCCCGCATCAGGAACTCCATGGACTTGGCCTGTTCTTCCTGCTCCCCGGTGAACTTGATGTCCATGCCATCGGGAAGTTCATAATCTTCCAGGCGTGACCTGATCCTGTTATTGATTTCGGTCGGGTTGAACCCTTCGTTGACATTGGAATAAATGGTAATCACCTTGTCCAGGTCCTTCCGTTTCACCGAACCGTAGGTGGAGCTATATTCAAAATTGGCAACCGAAGTGATCGGGATATGCCTTTTGTTGCCAAACTTGTCCATAAAATAGATCTTCTTGTTGACCAGGGCATCCACATTATAGCGATACTTCTCTGCCAGCCTCAACTGGATCGGATAGTCATCTTCACCCTCTTTGTACTTGGAAACTTCCAGACCGAAGATGGCCGTTCTCAATTCATTGGCGATGGTGGACGTGGACAGCCCAAACCGACGGGCCTTCTCCCTGTCGATATTGACGATCAGCTCCGGTTTGCCCGTCTGAAGGTCCATCTTCAATTCTTCGATGCCCCCGATATTGGCTCCTTTGATAAACTCCCGGATATCCTCCACTTCGGCGACCAGCTTTTCATAATCCTCACCGCTCACTTCGATGTTGATGGGTTTGCCTACCGGTGGACCATTTTGTTCCTTGTCCACAGTGATCTGTACACCGGGGTATTTGGCCATGGCCTCCCGGAGTTCCTCCATGATCTTGGTGGTATTCTTACCGTTACGGTATTGGTACTCGACAAAACTCACGGTCAGCATGGCCTTGTGGGGGGTCACGCCCATACTCGGCCCTTCGGAAGGGTCACTGGTCCCTTCCCCGACCTGTGCGATAAAGGCCTCCACGATATCCCTGTGCGGCTCGATCAGCTCCATTACCTCGTCCTCCACCTTCTTACTGAATTCATTGGTCGCCTCTATGTCCGTACCTATGGGATATTCGATAAAGATATTCACGTAGTTGGGGTCACTGCTGGGGAAAAACTCTACTTTTGGAGACCTGACCATCAACAGCACCAAGGAAAACACCAATACGCCGAACATGCCAAAGAAAAACAGGTATGGCTTTTTGCCCCTCAGGGCAAAGGAAAGCAATCCTTCATACTTCTCCTCCAGCCAGACCAGGAACACCTGCTGGAACCACCTGATGGCCCGTTTCATGAACACCGCGTTGATCAGCGTGATGATGGCGGCAATCAGGGCAATATTGGCCATGGTAAATACCTGGGCGATATAGCAGATGGCCGCAATGGTCAGCAGTGTACCGGCAATGATAAAGGAGCGCTTCTTGGGCTTCACCTTGTCCAGGTCCTGGATTTTCATGAACATCGCTGTCACCACCGGATTGATGACCAGTCCCACAAACAGGGACGAGGAAAGCACGATGATCAGCGTAATGGGAAGGTATTTCATGAATTCCCCCATGATATCCTGCCAGAAGGCCAGCGGAATAAAGGCCGCCACGGTGGTGGCCGTAGAGGTAATGATCGGCCAGGCCACTTCGCCGACCCCTTCCTTGGCCGCACGGATAGGGGTCTTGCCTTCCTGCATGAGCCTATAGACATTTTCCACGACCACAATACCGTTGTCCACCAGCATCCCGAGTGCCAGGATCATGGAAAACAGCACCATCATGTTCAACGTCACCCCGAACGCATTGAGGATCATAAAGGAAATGAACATGGACAGCGGAATGGCAATGCCCACAAACAGGGCGTTCCTGAAGCCCATAAAAAACATCAGTACGATGATGACCAAAATGATCCCCGAGATGATGCTGTTTTCCAGGTTGGCCACCATGCTGCGGGTCACCTTGGATTGGTCATTGGTAATACTGACCTTCAGGTCCGATGGAAAATGATTGGCCTCGGCCTCATCGAGTATTTCCTTGATCTTGTCACTGGCGGCCAGGAGGTTTTCGCCTCCTCTTTTGATCACATTGACCGTTACCACCGGCAACTTGGAAGCGCGGGCATAACTTTCGCGTTCCTTATAGGTATCCTTTACCTCGGCCACATCCTTGAGGTAGATGATGTTGCCGCCTTCACTTTTGACAATGATCTCGTTGAGTTCTTCGGGGTCTTCAAACTCCCCTGTGATCCGCAGTGCCCTGCGGAAATCCCCGCTGAGGATATTTCCCCCGGAGATGGTCACGTTTTCGGAGGATATCGCATCGGCGATATCCCCAAAGCTCACCTCCATGGCCTCCATCTTGAAAAGGTCGGCATTGACCTGGATCTCCCGCTCAATGGTACCGGTAAGGTCAGCACTCGAAATTTCGGGCAAGGCTTCGATCTCATCTTCCAGGTACTCGCCAAACTCCTTCAGTTCTTCCTGGGAATAATTGCCCGAAAGGTTCACAAACATGATCGGCATCTCCGAAAAATCCAGTTCGAAGATATTGGGATCCTGGTCCAGGTCGGTGGGCAGTTCGCTCTTGGACTTGTCCACGGCATCCTTGGTATCCTGCAGGGCCCTGGAAATGTCCACCCCTGGGTTGAACTCGATGATAATGGTAGAGTAATCCTGTATGGAAGTAGACTCGATCGTCTTGACGTCCTTGAGGGACTTCAGCTCCTTTTCAATGGGACGTGTGATGAGGTTTTCCATGTCCACCGGGGAATTTCCCGGATAGCTGGTCCCCACATAGACCGTGGGGATCACAATTTCAGGGAAACTCTCCTTGGGCATCGTCCGGTAGGCGTAAAGGCCCATAAACGTAATGATCAGCGAAAGGATGATCACACTGGTCTTGTTGTTGACCGCAAGTGAGGATAGCCCAAATTCCCTGGTTACATTTTTATCTTGTTGTTTTTCTGCCATGATTAACTTTCGACGATTTGAACTTTGGAACCTTCAGCCACTTCCCTGAATCCCTTGTCGATCAGCACTTCTCCTCCTGAAAGTCCTTCCTTGATTTCGGAGACCCGGTGGTAGGTCTCCCCTTTGGTAATGTATTGCTTTTTGGCCTGTCCCTTGTCCACCACATAGACATATTCCCCTTTGTTATCCCGTTGGATAAGGTTGGTGGGCACGGTAGTGGCCGCTTTGTTTTCATAATCCTTGATCCGCAATACCGATATCATATTCGGCTTGATGTGCTTCAAGCGGGGCAGGAACACCTCTATTTTGAAGGTCCTGTTGCTGGGATTGATGATGGCTCCGACCGCGGTCACCTTGGTCTTGATGTCACGGCCGAGGGAGGGAAACTCCACCCTTACCGAATCGCCCTGCTCCAGTACTCCTACATATGCCTCCGATATGTCCGCTTCGATGTACAGGTCACTCTCCCCGACAAAGTTGATGATCGGCATGCCCGGCTGCACCAGCTCTCCCAACTTGACCATGACCTCTTCCACGGTACCGTGATACGGTGCGCGGATGGTGGTCTTGTTTTTCTGTGTCTTCAGGGTAGCCAGGTTTTTTTCCAGAGACTCCACCCTGTTCTTTGCCTCGAGGTATTGTACTTCCGTACCGATTTCCCGGTCCCAGAGGCGCTGTTGCTTTTCGTACAGGGTAGTGGCCAGGTCCAGCTGGGTTTCCAGCTCGGCAATGTTGTTGTCGATGGATTCCCCGTCAATGCTCACCAATACCTCTCCCTTGGTAGCCCGCATTCCTTCCTGTACCTCGATCTGCTCTATCCTTCCGGCCACTTCCGCACTGATGTTGACGTTCTTTTTGGAGAGTACCGATCCGGTCACTTCCAGGTAATGCTCAAAGGCTTGGTTTTGGGCCTTCACCGTGGTCACCAATACGGATTTCCTATTGTTCTTTGCAAAAGTGGAATCCTCGGCGGCAATCTCCTTTTCGAGTTCCGAGATATTGTTTTTCAGCTCGTGGTACTGATCCTTGTATGCTTTCAACTGGGCTTTTTTGGCTTCCAGGTCCGACCCCTGCTCACCGCAGGAAAACGCCATGACCGCCACTAATGCCAATGATAATCGGGAAAAGGTCTTCATATTGCTATAATGGTATATGTATTTTTTCATCTTAATATTCCTAATGCTTTTTCAAGGTCCACCTTGGAGATCAAGGCGTCGTATAATGCGCTGTAGTAGTTGATTTCCGCCTCCACTAAATCGGAATCGGCTTCCACCACTTCCAGGTTGGAACCTACGCCCTCCGAGTATTTGATCCGGCTGATCTCGTACACCTCGGTGGCCAGTTCCATGTTTTCCCGCTGTACATCCAGGGTCTTGAGGTTATTCTGCAAATTTGTCCTTGCCTGGAAACGCTCCACCTCGATGTTATCGTCCAGCATGTCCATCTGGTTTTCGATCTGCTGCAGCTGGATGCGGTTTTGCTGGATCCGCTTGGCCTTGGCCAGCCCGTCAAAGATGGGAACATTCAGGGTAAGTCCCACAAATGCGCCCGTAAACCAGTTTTCACTGTCCCATACCGTATTGAATTCCTGCCCTGCGCCGTTACGCTGGTAGGTGAAATTTGCATTGAGGCTGGGAAGGTACTGCACGGTGTTGTTCTTGAGGTCCAGCTTTACCAGTTCCCAATTGGTCTGCAGCTGGTCCATTTCCACTCGCCGGTACCCGGGGTTGTCCAATAACTCCTGGATCTGCTGGGGCTGGTTCAAATCCCGCAGGCTCTCGGTCACGCTGATTTCATATTCAATGGGCAGGCCCATTTGGACCTTGAGCAATTGCTTGCTGATCTCGGTGGCCGCATTGATCTTGTCCAGCTCGGTCCTGATGTTGTTGTACTGGACCTTCACCCGCGAGACCTCGATCTTCTCGGCAAACCCCTCCTCGTACAGGGCTGTGGTTTCCTGCAGCAGCGTATCGATCCTGGCCAGGTTGGCCTCTGCGAGCTCCTGCCTTTCCTTGTTCACCAGGACGGTAAAAAAGGCCTTTTTGACGTTTTCGATCACATCGTTTTCGGTCTTTTCCTTGTCAAATTCACTGAGCTGTCTGTACGTCCGTGCGGCCTTGAGCCCCACAAAGTACGAACCGTCAAAGATCATCTGGTTTACCGTTACCGTTATGCCACTTTGGTAGTTGACACCAAACTGTACCGGCAGCACGTCCGATGGGTTGTCGGGATCGGCAAAAGGGCCTTCGTTGGGCAGGAACATCACCGGAATGGATACGTTCTTGGTAAAATCAAAACTGCCGTTGATCTGGGGCAGTCCCTGGGCCACCTGCTCGCCCACCGAAGCTTTCGACGCAAAAGTCTCCAACAAGGCATTCTTGGCATCGGCGTTGTTTTCCAAAGCGTACTGGACGCTTTCCTCTAAAGTAAACTCCAACACTTCCTGGGCGGATACCCGGCCCGCCAAAAGGCAGGTGAGCAGCACACCAAAAAGGGAGAATTTGGTTGTTAAACGCATGAATTATTCCTGATTATTGATTTTATAAAATAGTTCTCTTCCTTTATCGGTCAATATACCATGGATGAAATGGTCCATGATCGCCATCTGTACTTCCAGTACATTGAACTTTGATGGCGGGAATTTTTCCGAATCAAATGTACTCGCGATCTGGTCCATCCTGACCAGTGCCAAAATATCCGCATTGATTTCAGGCCTGAAAGTACCTTCCTTCTTCCCTTTCTCCAGGACGTCGGAAATGGTCTTGATGGCACAATTTTGCCTAAAATCCTCAAACAACTTCCAACACCCCGGATAGTACCGCTGGATCTCACTGAAGACCACCGGGTTGATGTACGAAAACCTGGACCGGATATACCTGGAAACCTCCACAAAATGCCATATCGCCCCTTTGTTCTCATCGTAGAGGTTGGTAAAAAACGCCTGGTCTTCCAGCATCTTGTTCCTAAAGGCCTCCAGCACCAATTCCGCCTTGTCCTTGAATTCCTGGTAAATGGTCTTCTTTGATACCCCGGCAGCCCGGGCAATGTCGTCCACGGTCACATACCTTACCCCCAAACGGGCAAATTGGTCCATGGCAATGGTCATTATCTTTTCGCGTGTCTCCAAAATCTCAATCCACTTCTAATTGTTCACGCATGCAAAACTGAGGAAACTTTATGGAATCTCAAAGTTTCCGACGTTTTATTTCAACACCTTGATCCATTTAACAAAAACCTTACAAGAAGTCAAAAAACAGTGCATTGGCCCCGTAAGGTCACCATCCCCCGGCCCCACTGTCCATATCCGATCAAAGCAATGCCCGAATACGAACAGTTCCATAGGCAAGCCTTTTTCCCTTTTGCAAAGGTATCCATGACAGGGCAAGCAACCATGATCCTTTAGGCAATTCCTCCGAAATACTCGGTAAAGTCCCTACTCCTATCGGTAAAGTGCCAAATGCCCCAACGCCCCTTTCCCTTAACCCGTTGAACACTAACTATTTGACCCGGAAGGGATTTTCCCAAAAATGGCAATCGCCATGCCCACCGGTGCCAATCGACATAAAATGCTATAGCCCCTTCCAACTTTTCAACCATTTGCGTACCTTTGCTGCTTAATTTATGGTCATCCAATAACAGCGGACATGATTCTCTTTTTCCAATCCCCACAAAAAAATACCATCTACGCGCTAGAAGCCAAGCAACCTGTCGCACCTGAAGATCTCCAAAAGCTCTCGTGGCTTTTTGGAGAAGCCGACCAATTGGCGCAAGAAAAGGTGGAAGGCAGCTTTGCCGGCCCCAGAAAAGAAATGATCACCCCTTGGTCTACCAATGCGGTGGAAATCGCTGCCAACATGGGCATCCCGGAAATCCTTAGGATCGAGGAATTCAGCCTTTTGGAAGAAGGCCAGAAAATCGATCCCATGCTCCAGGCCAAATACCCTGGGCTGGACCAGGACATCTTTACCATTGACCTGAAACCTGAGGAAGTACTGCCAATTACGGACATCAAATCCTATAATGCACAGGAAGGCCTTGCGCTGAGCGATGAGGAAATCGAGTACTTGGAAAAGGTCAGCAAAAGCTTGAGCAGACCGCTGACCGACAGTGAGGTGTTCGGCTTCAGCCAGGTAAATTCCGAACACTGTCGCCATAAAATCTTCAACGGAACCTTTATCATCGATGGAGAAGAAAAGGAAAACACCCTTTTCCAACTGATCAAAAAGACCTCCATCAAGCACCCCAATAAAATTGTTTCGGCCTATAAGGACAATGTGGCCTTTGTAAAGGGGCCAAAAGCACAGCAGTTTGCCCCCAAGAGCCAGGACAAGGCCGATTATTTCCAGCCTCAGACCATTGATACGGTGCTCTCGCTGAAAGCGGAAACCCACAACTTCCCCACCACCGTGGAACCCTTCAATGGGGCGGCCACCGGTTCAGGGGGCGAAATTCGGGACCGGCTTGCCGGGGGAACGGCCTCCGTCCCACTTGCCGGTACGGCTGTTTATATGACTTCCTATTCCAGGAGCGAAGCGGGGCGAAGCTGGGAAAAAGACCTCAAGGAGCGAAAATGGCTCTACCAAACGCCGATGGATATCCTGATCAAGGCTTCGAACGGCGCCAGTGACTTTGGCAACAAGTTCGGCCAACCTTTGATCTCCGGCAGTGTCCTGACCTTTGAGCACGAAGAAAACGACAAGCAGTTTGGCTTTGACAAGGTCATCATGCTTGCGGGTGGCATTGGGTTCACCCGGGAAAAATACAGCCTTAAAAACACTCCCGTAAAGGGCAACAAGATCGTCATCATGGGCGGAGACAACTACCGCATCGGCATGGGGGGAAGTGCCGTTTCTTCTGTAAACACCGGAGAATTCAGCAATTCCATCGAGCTGAACGCCATCCAGCGTTCCAACCCGGAGATGCAAAAAAGGGTGGCCAATGTCATCCGTGCCATGGCCGAAAACGACCATAACCCGATCATCTCCATTCACGACCACGGTGCCGGCGGCCACCTGAACTGTCTTTCGGAACTGGTGGAAGATACCGGAGGGAACATCGATATCGACAAGCTGCCCGTCGGCGATCCTACCCTTTCGGCCAAGGAAATCATCGGCAACGAATCCCAGGAAAGAATGGGCTTGGTCATTGGCAAGGAGCATGTGGAAACGCTGAAAAAGATCTCCGAACGGGAACGTGCACCGTTCTATGTGGTGGGCGAGACCACCGGCGACATGCACTTCAAGTTCGAAAACAAAAATTCCGGCGAAAAGCCGGTAGACTGGGACCTTTCCCATATGTTCGGCAGCTCGCCGAAAACCATCCTTACCGATAAGAAAACAACCGTAAACTATGCCGAACCTGCCTACAAGGTAGATGCGCTGGAACATTATATTGCAGAAGTCCTCCAATTGGAGGCCGTGGCCTGCAAGGACTGGCTGACCAACAAAGTGGACCGTTCGGTCACTGGCCGTGTGGCCACCCAACAGACCACTGGCGCCATCCAGGTACCCCTGAACAACGTGGCGGTAATGGCCATTGACTTTACCGGCAAAAAAGGCATTGCCACCTCCATTGGCCATGCCCCCGTGGCAGCACTGGCCGATCCGGAGGCAGGATCCAAACTGGCCATCGCCGAAGCCCTTACCAACCTGGTCTGGGCACCGATAGAAGATGGGCTCAGCGGGGTTTCGCTCAGCGCCAACTGGATGTGGCCCGCCAAGAACGAAGGGGAAAACGACCGGTTGTACAGGGCCGTTCAGGCGGTCAGTGATTTTGCCATAGACCTGGGCATCAACATCCCTACCGGAAAGGACTCCCTGTCCATGACCCAAAAGTATCCTGATGGCAAAACGGTTTATTCCCCGGGTACCGTCATCATCTCCAGTGTGGGCGAATGTGCGGATATCCGCAAGACGGTAACCCCTGACCTCAAACCGGCAGTGGGCACCGAAATATTGTACATCGACTTCTCCAGGGACAGTGCACAGCTCGGCGGAAGCAGCTTTGCGCAGGTGGTCAATAAAATCGGCAGCACCCCTCCTACTGTCAAGGACAGCACCTACTTTGCAAAGGCCTTTATGGCCGTCCAGCAGTTGATCGGAAAAGGGATGCTCCTCTCTGGCCACGACATCTCTTCCGGGGGACTGATCACTGCCCTGCTCGAGATGGCCTTTCCTACCCAGGAATGTGGACTGAAAATCAATACCGATCAACTCGCAGAAAAAGACATCATCAAGGCCCTTTTCGCAGAAAACCCGGGCGTGGTCATCCAGGCCAAGGAGGCCAAAGCGGTTAAAGCTACATTGGACGAACTGGGCATTTCGTATATTGCCTTGGGCGAGGTAACCGCTGACAGTAAAATCACCCTTGAAGGACAAGGACTGTCGCTGGATGTCGCCGAACACCGTGACACCTGGTTCAGGTCTTCCTTCTTGCTTGACCAAAAACAGAGCGGCAAAAAACTGGCCAAGGAACGTTTTGAAAACTACAAGCACCAAGCCTTGGATTTCACCTTCGGCAAAGACTGGGAAGGCACCTACGATGCCTTTAAGCTCAACCCTTTCCGCCACGATGCATCCGGCACCAAAGCGGCCATTATTCGGGAAAAGGGTGTCAACGGCGATCGAGAAATGGCCTACGCCCTTTGGCTGGCAGGCTTCGATGTGAAGGACGTCCACATGACCGATCTGATCGCGGGGCGTGAAACCCTGGAAGATGTCAACATGATCGTATTTGTAGGCGGTTTCTCCAATTCCGACGTACTGGGATCCGCCAAAGGCTGGGCAGGGGCCTTCCTGTACAATGAAAAGGCCAAAACGGCACTGGACAAGTTCTATGCACGCCCAGACACCCTGAGCCTTGGCGTTTGCAACGGCTGTCAGCTCATGATCGAACTCGGACTGATCAATCGCGACCACGATGTGAAGCCAAAAATGCTGCACAACGAAAGCCATAAATTTGAATCGGCCTTTGTCAACGTGGACATTCCAGAGAACAACACGGTGATGTTCGGATCCCTTTCCGGACAACGTCTTGGCGTTTGGGTGGCCCATGGGGAAGGTAAATTCTCCCTTCCAAAGGACCAGGAGGCGTATAACATCGGCATGAAATACAGCTACCAGGCCTACCCGGGCAACCCGAACGGATCGGACCATGCCGTGGCAGGCCTGGCCTCCAGGGACGGCCGGCATTTGGCCATCATGCCGCATATCGAACGTTCATTGGCACCTTGGAACTGGCCGCACTATCCGTCGGATCTAAAAGACCAAGAAATCACCCCTTGGGTAGAGGCATTCGTCAATGCCAAGGAATGGGTCGCTTCCCATCAATAACACAAAGGGTCCCTTGGCGCCAGTATTTTTTTTTACTGACTCCAAGGGACTTACAAAAAACCCTTAAAAAAAACTTTATAGCAGGGTTTGCATTAAAAAAAAAAGCGCATACCTTTGTGTCACATTTAAGGCAAACGAGGTCTTAAAGGCATAAATACTGACCCATGGTGTAACTGGCAACACGTCTGATTTTGGTTCAGAAGAGTCTAGGTTCGAGCCCTAGTGGGTCAACAACTCGGTCCAAAGTTGAATTTTTCGACTTTGGACTTATTTTTTTACAGGCTATCATACTGTTAATCTTATAGATAGCCCGAAAGAATTCGTTCACCCGAGCGGTTCGATGTTGCTTACCATCAAAGACGATATTTTCGGGGAAGATCGAACCAATTATCTTTCTTTTAATTCCCAAATCAGCAGTATCGAAAAATAAATCAAGCCTCTCAGCCATTCCAAGGGCCTTTTTGACTTTCTCTGGAATATCCTGGGTAATGATTGATTCGATTTTTGTCCCTTTGGCTTCCAATCGTTCTATTTCCTCTTCGCACCTTCTTTTTACCACTCGATAATCCTCAATATCCAGTTTTTCATCAATGTACAAATCCCTGGTTTTGGAAATCTTTTGTTCCAGTTTTTCTATGGCTGTTTTCAGCTTTCTTTTTTCGCTCAGGTCAATTTTATTTTCGCTTAAAAAAGCTTGATTAAAGATCATTTCGAATAAGTCTATCATACCCTTTTTGGGCTTGTATTTCGATAGGAATTTTCTGAAGGAGGTATTTACATCCTTGGCCTTAAACCTCACACCACATTTTGATGTACAGTGGTAATAATGATAATATTGGTTCCTACCTTTTGAAGCACTTGCTGTAAGGTTCCTGCTGCATTTAGGACATTTTAAGAAACCTCTTAAAGGAATCTCTTCTGGACTTACAATTTCAGTTCTCCGCTTTCTCTTTTTCAACTGTAACGCATCCTGCACCCTATAAAACAGATCCTCTGAAATCAAGGCTTGATGTTGAGCTTTTACAAAATGTCCCTTTTCACCATTAAATTCAGGGACATAAAGCTTCCCACAATAGAACGGATTTCTAACAATCCTCCAAAACTTATTTTTTGGCAGTTTAGCCCCTCTTCTTCTGGCATGCAAAAGCACCTGTTCTGAGGAGTAATTAGCAGCTGCAAGGTTTTCGAAAATCCATTTTACATGAGCTGCCTCTTCCTCCTCAATCTCTATAATAGGACGTTTAAAACTATCCCTAGCATTTCTATATCCAAAGGGTGCCATCCAAAGCCATCTACCTTCCTTTAATCCTCTCCGCATACCATGAAATATATTCAATGCCCTACGATCATTCTCTACTTCGGGTGCTGCCAGATAAAAGGCCAACATCATTTTATTTTCAGGGATTGACAAGTCCAAGGGTTGTTCGATGGCTTGTGGCTCTACCCCCAGCTTTCGGAGGGTATTGATCATCATATAGGCATCTCCGGCATTTCGACTAAAGCGATCCCATTTGGTAAATAGCACGAGGTTACTCTTATTCCCTTTCTCTTTAAGTTGCCCAAGAAGTCTAGACCATTCTGGACGATAAAATGTTTTAGCAGAAAAATCTTCATATATCACCCGGTTGACGGTAATTCCATGATTATTACAATACCTTACCAATACCTCTTCTTGGTTCCGCTGTGAGTAACCTTTGTCTGCTTGTTCGTCTGTACTCACCCTTACATACAAATCAGCCGTTTCCATCATATTATTTTATTTATTCCATTTCCTTCCGCAATACTGCCTTGACAATACCAATTGCCAACTCTTCCATAAAATGGAGCAGGCTACTTGCTTCTGATGAGGAAATGGTGTGTCCATGTTTCTCCAATATTTTTTGTGCTAGCTCTGGTTTTAATTCCTGCATAAAATGGATATGGTTTGGTAAACCCTATAAAGTCCATTGTTTGCTTGGAAACTATTCACCAGTTAATCCCAAGTAGGGTAAAATATTTTCACTCCTTTAAAAAATCGAAAAGGCACGAATACAAGATGGTCCGGCAAAAAGTACATCATCTTGATCAAGATAAAACTAAAAAATTACCAGCAATAAAAAAAGGGCCTTACAGCCCTCCTTCATCTGAGAATGAATAATAACTTTCAGAGGTCACAATAATATGATCAATTACTGGCAGTTCCATCAATACTCCCAATTCAACTATCTTTTTGGTAAGTATCCTATCTGTCCTACTTGGCATACGATTTCCCGAGGGATGATTATGGCTTAAGATGATTGCTGAACTATTGGTCTTTAAAGCACTGGCAAAAATCAACTTGGGATCAGCCACAGTTCCAGATATACCCCCAGTAGATATATTTACGATTCCGAGAACCTTATTGGCCCGGTTCAACAACATCACTTTAAACTGCTCTATAAATCGCAGTTTGGATTGATCCCAATTCCCAATTAACAGTTCATATGCTTCCTTGGATGAAGTGATTTTTGGCAAGTCTGACAACTTGATTTCCGGCTGATAGCTCAAAATTATTTCTGATACTTGGTTTGACACGAGATTTATGTTCTTGATATCCATAATATTTCGATTTAATGGTTAGAAATTAATTATGGTACGTAATACAGCTTGAGGGCAATCAAGGCCAAGTGGCAACGGAATAAATGAGGGCTATGTGGGCAGGAAAGTGTTTATGCCGGACACTCTTGGCCGCTTCAGCAGCCCGAAAGCTAAATTGTGACATGATTAATAAGAATCATTGATAAAAGCGCTTAGCCATAATGAAGGGTCTAATTTATTAATATGATTATCCGCAATCATGCCAGTAGGGATAAATAGCAGCAATGATGAGCCTGTCAAATAGTTTTTGACCGAAATATCTTCTGTTGAGCTTATAACAGAACTCGTCAAGATAGTTTTGCATCATTCTTTCACTTATCATATGGTATGTCTGCAGGTGTTTCTTTAAGTTACTTATAGCAATGTGTACCCATTTGAGGTTGAAGTGCCCCTTTTCGGTTCCCGATATCTCCTTGACATGCACATCTATACAATCACTCAGGTCTGAGAAGGTGGTGCTCATATCTGTTTGAAGCACGGAGTTTGGATCAATAAATTCCCTGACCAAATTCTGGGCAGTTTTCGCCTCCAGGTTCTTTATCTTCTTCATCTTAAAATATCTACAGCTCTTGTCGGACTTGCCCGTTTCAAGGTCTTCCAAAACCGTTGATTCGGCCATTACCGCCACAATCGACCGTTTTTGGCTGCCCCTGCCTCGTTTGAGCTTGTTCGGGCTTTTGGTGGCTTGGCCCACAAAAGCCTCGTCATACTCGACCATGTCTTCAAGCCTGTAGATATCATCGCGTTTCCCCATGACCTTGCGGAGCTTATGGTACATTCTGAAAACAGGTTCATATCGCTTCATGCCCAGCTGCCTTTGCAGTTCCGATGCACTGAATCCCTTCTTGGTAGCTGTAATGAAGGTCATGGCCAACAACCATGTCCTGATCGGAAGGTTACTGTTTTCCATAACCGTACCACTTTTGATACTTGTTCGGAAGCTGCAGGAAGAGCATTGAAAGGACTTTTTGTTGGCCAACCAATAATGCTTGGTACAGTCGCACCTTTTACAGACAATACCAGCTTGGCCCCTTTTCTGCCTGATAAACTCGACACAGGAAGATTCGTCAGGAAACCGATTGATGAAGTTGATGATATTCATGGTCAGAACCGTTTGTTTTGACCTAATTTATAGATAGTAATAACTCTATTGAAGCAATGGACACCAACTGTCAATGTTATTTTATTTGGCTACTGGTGCAATTGCGGATATACATATTTATTAATTTCAAAAACACATCTTTAACAAAAATAATGGCCTCACCGATTTATATTTTGGGTCAGTAAAATGGATTTGTGAAAGTTTTATACATTAAAGATCTATAGCGAAGGGCCTAATCTTAACCTATCCATAAAGTACAACGGTTTCTTAGAATTCAGCCAAAAGTAAACGTATAGTATACTAGGGGTATACTAGGCATGGGAGCATCCATAGGGGGACGAGCGTAAAGAAAACAGTCAGTGACTGTTTTTAGCGAGTAGCCAGCTTGCAGGGCAGCCCCAGCCCTTTTCCCCTCTAAAACCACCAAAAAAAATTAAGACCTTCCCATAACGTCCAAAGTTAGTTAATAGTTTATCTGTTCATCCCTGCCTGACCACTTGCATTCAGATTTTGTTAACTGTAATTTTTAGAAATTAATCCCAAATAAATGGTCGCTCTACCCCCATTCCTCTCAGGTACGAAATAAATTGCCCTGCGTGGACAGATTCATGATAACCTATTCGTAATAAATATTGTCCGAGTGGTTTCAATTCCCCATTACCAGGATGAATAATAGTGTTTTCAATAAGCTCTCTGTCTGAAAACTTCTGTACACTATTTAGAAATATTTCTCGATATGGTTTAGCAAATTCAAGTTCATCCTCAACACTCTGAAAGGGTCTATTCTTCCATGGAGTGCTGTAAGTTGACATATCACCATTATTAATGATAATATTCCAACCGTAGTCAGCCTCTAGGACGTGCCTAACCATTTCAATAGCAGTTGTTGCATTTTCATCAGGTTTCCAATTATAATGGCTTTTGGGGAGTCCCTGCCAGAGTGCTATGCTTCTGCGCCTTATTTCTTTAAAATTTAAAATAATTAATTCAGTTTGAGTCATTATCATAATATCGAAAAGTGTATTTTATTTTTTCTTAAACTTGATTATTACTCGCTTCAGTTAGACCTTATACTTCATTTACACCTTGACTTGACACTGGGGATCTCCACTAGGCATGGGAGCATCCATAGGAGAACCCCTACCCTTTCCCCCCTCCCAAAGCCACAATATAAAACCCAAACAATCCCTAGACGTTCCCTCTATGTCTCCTCTTTACTACTATCCGATCCCTGAAGAAACGAAATACTCATCGAAATCCCATTAATTGGCCTTTGGAGCATTCGGTTTTGTGACAGTTGATGGGGGCGTTAAAAAAATGAGTTAGCTCGCGAAGTGGACGAGCGAGATCTACTCATTTTTAGCCAAAATCAAGTGGCACAAAATTAAATTGAGGCAATTGAATTGTTATCGGTAACCAAATTTCCTCAATTTGAAGAAGGCTCCACGGGCCTAGATTCCTGCCTGCAGCAGGCAGGTTTGGTTCTTTTCATCAATGGAAATGCAAGGCATTCATGAAGACCGTTAAAACTATACTATCCCTGAATAAAAGAACATAAGATAACCACCAAATAAAATTTGGACGTTCCCTAGACGTTCCCACTACGTCTCCTCGATGTTCCCTCTATGTCTCCTCGATGTTCCCTCTATGTCTCCTCTTTACTCCTACTTAGTACTTCCCTTATAGATACCTAGGGGATGTCTTGGGGATACGTTACCTTCAGGTAAATTAATTCTTGGAAATATTATATTGATTAGTGGCATATTTTGGT
This sequence comes from Echinicola vietnamensis DSM 17526, assembly GCF_000325705.1. Lineage (NCBI taxonomy): Bacteria > Pseudomonadati > Bacteroidota > Cytophagia > Cytophagales > Cyclobacteriaceae > Echinicola > Echinicola vietnamensis. The sequence continues at coordinate 5,305,414 of NC_019904.1, forward strand.
AACTATAAACTAATAGGAAGTCTAACTAGAATAATATTAGGAATAATTAGGACACCTAATGTGTTTGCGAACCACTCACCTTCTTATCATAAATCAATGCCATTAAAAATAAGAACTGTAAGACTATAATGGCTATGACAGCATATTTAACCTCATAAGGATATAAAAATGCTATAATAGTAGGTAAGGCAAATACTAAGGAAGTTACAAAACTCCCTACAATACTATTTACATACATTACTTCATCAAGATTGTTATCTGCAAATTCAAAATACATAATGAGGAAAGTATTAAATGCCCATATCGGTGTAGAAATAGACGTCGCTAACAATATTAATTTGACTGTTTCAAGTTCAAAAAACAAAGGTCTATTAAAGGCATAAATCATCAATATTCCTGAACCTAATGTAGAAATCAATAGGATAATAATTGTCATTGCTGCGGGAAGCTTGATATTACCTAATTCAAACGGCATACTTTCGAATGTTTACTCATAAAATAATTAATGAAATACTAAAAACTACGTCACTTAATAATCTCCCAATTTTCCCAATAATAACCTATTTCATTATCCAAGGTCCCAATGTAAAACTAGAGTGATGATTACTAAACCCTACTCACTCCATTGATAAAGGTCTCTACATAGCCTAACACCTTATCAGTCACCCGTTCTGCAACGGTACGTCGCTCCCGTAATCCTGGTCGTTTTTTCATCATCCCTATTACATCATCCCGCAAAGGCCGCTTTTCTGTAAACATATAATTGCCAATAACACCCTGCAGCTTTTCCATATCAAGGTGCTCCTCCTTGCTCAAGTCCTCAATGGCCTGCATCTTTTCCTTGGTCCAGAAAGCATCAAATTCATCCGATACATCATCTGAATCCTGTACCTTGGGAAGGTTTTCATTGATAAACTTCTCTATCAGCTTGAGTTTACTTCTTAGCTGTGTATCTCCAGAAACCATATCTACAATAGCCTTTTGCTGCTTTTCCCTTTCTTCTGGTTTGGCATCTTTTAGCTGACCTAGCAGCTTAACAATATAAGCTACATTTACCTCGTCTCGGTGGATCAGCTCTAACTCAAAATCAATATCATCCAATATGGATACTTTCTCCTTTTGGTTTTGGCTGCGAGTTTTATCATAAAGGTCCAGATACTTGCTTTTATAATCTTCAAACCCCTGATCAGTCATAGAAAGATCATCGTGCTCAAATTCCGTGAAGGTCTTCAATACATTACGTACCCGCATCAATTCCCTAAAGGCCTTAATAAAAGCCAACTCATCCTCCTCGGTTTTTAGGCTGTTAACACTATTGATGGTAGGAGCGATTTTGAGCATATCGATAAACAGCTCATTGAATTTTCGTACATACTCTTCATAGGGAGCGATGATGATTTCATCTTTGGCTTCAATATTGGAAAAGAGTTTAATAGCCTTATCGGTGTTTTTCTTCAGGTTCCGGAAGCAGACGATATTTCCTTGTGATTTGCGCTCATCTAGGATTCTGTTCGTTCTGGAATAAGCCTGTATCAATCCATGGTATTGTAGGTTTTTATCAACATAGAGGGTATTGAGGTGCTTGCTGTCAAAACCGGTCAAGAACATATTCACCACCAGAAGAATATCTATTTCCTGATTTTTCACCCGCTTAGCAATATTCTGGTAATAATTATAAAAGGTCTGGCTGTCCTTGGTACTATAGTTAGACCCAAAGGTCTGGTTATAGTCACTGATAAAGTCATCCAAAAACTCCCGAGGATGCTTGATGGTGGCTTGTCCATAAGGTCCGGCATCTTCTGCCGCAATACTCACTCTTGAAGAGATATTGAAATGATTGGTATTATCCTGTTCATCTTTGCCCAATAACTCATCATTGGCACCATAGGAGAAGATGGTGGCGATTTTATAATCATGTTGCTCTTCTACTGCTTTTTTCTTGAACAATACATAATAACGGATCAATACTTCCACACTGGGCACACAGAAGATGGCCGTAAAACGTTGGTTATGGGTTTTTCGCTTATGGTGGGTGATGATATAATCAACAATATTATTTAATCGAGGAGAGGCTTCCATCACTTCCGCTTCATCAATAGCCTCTACATTGATATCCTGAACCTGATCCTTACGCTTAAAGGTCTGGATATATTCTATCGAAAATTTCAATACATTTTCATCCCGTATGGCATCAGTGATCACATACTTATGGAGGCAATCCTGAAAGAGCATGGTGGTAGTCCGCTTACCGTATTCATTGGTACCTGCATTTTCCTCAAAAATCGGTGTCCCCGTAAAGCCAAACATCTGCCCATTCACAAAAAAGCTTTTGATGCTTTCATGGGTCTTGCCAAACTGACTACGATGACATTCATCAAATATAAAGACGATGCGCTTGTCCTGCAGGGTTTCCAGTTTATGGAAAAAGCGCTTTTTGGTGACCGCAGTATTGAGTTTTTGTATGGTAGTTACGATCAATTTATTATCGCCTGCCAATTGCTTTACCAAGGTTCCGGTATCATTGGTACCGTCTATACTTCCTTTGCTAAAGCTGTTAAACTCCTTGGTGGTCTGATAATCCAAGTCCTTCCTGTCCACCACAAAGACCACCTTATGCACCTGTGGAAGATTGGTCAATATCTGGCTAGTTTTAAATGAAGTCAGCGTCTTGCCAGATCCAGTAGTATGCCAGATATAACCGTACTTGGTTGTGGTCTTTACCCGATCGATAATGGCCTCTGTAGCATAAAATTGATAGGGTCTCAAGACCATCAGGGATTTGTTGGATTCGTTCAAAACCACATACTTGGTGATCATCTTGGAGAGGTGACAAGGCTCCATAAATACATCCGCAAAGGCAGAAAGCTGTGTGATTAGTTTATTATGTGTGTCCGCCCAGTAAAAGGTCTGTTTGAACTGCCTGTCTTTTATAGGAGTATTCGCATAGTACTTGGTATTGACCCCATTACTGATGATAAAAAACTGGATAAACTGAAACAGGCCTTGACCAGTCCCATAAGAGTGAATCCCATAGCGTTCTATCTGCTTAAAAGCTTCTTTTAGTTCAAGTCCCCTACGCTTTAGCTCCACCTGTACCAAGGGAAGTCCATTGATCAGGATGGTCACATCATAGCGGTTCTTGTATTTGCCTTCTATGCTGATCTGCTGGGCCACTTGAAATTCATTTTGGCACCAGTGTACCTGATTGATCAGCTCAATGGTCTTGGTTTCATTTTGGGCATTGACATAGGGAACCCGATCACGCAGGATCTTGGCCCTGTCATAGATACTGCCTTTATTGATATAGTTTAGGATTTGGGTAAACTCCTGCTCACTTAGCTGGGTCTTATTGTGCTTTTCAAGCTGGGCTTTTAAATTGCTCAATAAAGCTGCTTCATCTGGAATCATCACTTTCTGATAGCCCAGTTGCTGCAACTGCTTGATAAGGTTATTTTCCAGTACCTGTTCAGGCTGTGTGGTCATATGCTATTTCTACTTAAAAAATCATTGTTGTCCGGTAAACCCGGATATTAGTTAAATTCAATTCTCAACCTACTGATTATAAAGCGGTTACTTGGTTTTTGTCAGGAGCAAGCCCCCCTCATCTCAGGGAACAGTGTGTTTTGATTTTTCAAAATATCTTCTTGTATGATGGCTCTCCAGCTTCCTTCCGGATCCTCCAGGAACCTATACAAGCTGATATAATTCATTAATTGCTGTCTGACCAGGGATACCAAGTTGGAGAAAGCCCATTTCCTTTTGACCTGGCTTTTGATCAAGGTCAAAAGGAGATTGGCCAACATGGCCGACCATATCTGTATTTCTATGGCATTTTCATTGTCGCCCAAGAAGTACTTTAAAGGGAAGTTCTGCTTAAGCTGTTTGAATAATAGCTCTATCTGCCAGCGTCTTTTATAGATGAGTGCTATCTTCTCTGCTGCCATCTCAAAATTATTGGTAATGAACTCAAACAGGCGTTCACTTTTGCTGTCCCAATAGGCTATTCTCCTGGAACGGTGCTCCTGTTGCTTGTTCTTGCCATATCGTAAGATGATTTCTTCATCCTTGAGTACTCCGGAATCTGCCTGATCAGGAATATTAAACTCCTTTCGGGCCTGATAGACAGCATTGTCTTTTAACCTGGTCACATACCATATCCCGCTTTCGGTCAGGACCTCATATTTTCCATAATCCACATATCCCTTATCAAAAGTGATGATAGAGCCCCCGGGCAGGTTGAAAACCTCATCCAGGAAGGTATGGTCATGTCGGACAGCCGCACTGTAACGGACAAGATAAGGAACATGGTCACTCGCCCTGATGATGGTGTGGGCCTTAATACCTCCTTTCTTTTTGCCCGTTTTAGGGTTCCTGCCTACTCCCTTGAGAATATCCTTGAACAGACTAATGGTGGTAGAATCCATAATATAGAGCCTCTTCATATCAGCATCCTTCAACCGGCTGTCCGTTAAACTGTCACCATGCCTTTGGTACACACTCATGTATATATCGGCGAACACATCGCTCACACGTCGTTTGTTGGCTTCTGATAACGTACTCCGCCTTACCACATAGTTCAGACCCAAATGGGCCAATCTATGGGCATTGGCCAACAAACCGACAAGTGTCTCACGAATGGAATGATAGCCCTCAAATGCTACAAACAGCATTACTATCAAGTGGTTATAAGTCGTGAACTTCTTCACATAACGCTCCGCATTATGCCTGCGGGCTATCTCCCTTACCTCCCCCTTGTCAATGAACTTTATTAACTGATTGAATATCGGCTGTCCGCTAAAATTACTACTTTTGCCCATGGCTTAACTTTTTTGTGTCGTAACTCAAAAGTAGCCACAATGGGCTGGTTCAGCAATGGACTGGCCCTCTTTCATTTATTTTTTACCGGACACCAATGTTAAAAAATCTACTTTTGACACCTAAGATAATGGTTTCATTACCGAAAGGCCTATAAAATGCTAAGAATTTAATATCTAAACGTATTTATTAAGACCATAAAGGTTCGCTTTTCCAATTTCCCTTAAAACCTAATGCATTGGGATCCACTGTAGGGAAATCCTCCAGAAGTTTGGCCAACCTCAAGGTAAAAGAATTGTTGGGCTGGATGGTATTCAAAAGGTACTTCATGATGCACAGGTGGATATATATTTTCTGGAATTCATGTTGCTTAGGTAGATCTTCAATCCATGGGTGTGGTGGTGAAGATAATAGCTTTGGTCTTCCCGGTAAATTTTTATTCCATAAGCGACTATGATGGGCACAATAATTCCTGATTTGGGTAATGGACTGAAGCCAACTGGGGAGAAATGTATGGTTTACCGCGCCATATTCTCCGGCAATGATATCCTTGGATTTTACAGAAGGTTTTAAATTTCCATAGAGTTTGGACAAGCCTCCTAAACTTGTAAGCTCTAAACTTTTCCAGGAAGGGGGGAACCTGAGGTCATCTTTATATTTCTTCTTGTGTTCTTTCATAAAGATATCCTTGCATCTTTCTACTTCCTCCTCCAAGTTACCAAGTGTTTTTACTAAGGAAGGAATATTAATGAATAGGTTGCTGTCCTGGAACCACCAAGGGTCAAATTCATGGGATAAATGGTAGATCATTTTGGTACGCAAGCTGATTTCAATTTTTTCAATCACATCAAAAAGCAGCATCCTAAGTTTATGATCAAAATTATATAAGGAAATGGCATCTTCAAATCGGCTGTTTTCCTTGAACTCGTGGGTTTCTTTATCAGCAAACATGGGGTACCAATACCCTACCAAGCGGTAATAACTGACATGGCTAAGGTACTTTTTTGCTAATGGAATGTTTTTGATAATCATTCCCCGCTCCAGCAAAAGTGCTATTTGTTCATCTATGGAAGTAGGTTTCTTTTCATACAGCATAGTGCAAGAAAAGTATAAAAAATGGTAATAAAAACCCCTAAAACGCAAAAGACTCGCCCTGGGACGCTGTTCTGATGGGTAGCGTGGCGAGTACTGTTGATACAAAAGTACACACTTTTGTCACATTTTGTAAATATTTGTAAATATTTTTGTCAATACCTGTAAATATTATTCTCGCTATTTCTACAACAATTGTACATATTATTAATATTTACATTAAGATTAATAAAAGAGTTCTAGCTGTTGAGAATGAGGCGCAAATAAATTAAAATGATTACTACTTCAAGGCCATGGCCATTTTATCAATGGCTTTTTTCTTTTGCTCCATATTCGGATGAACATACAGATTAAGGGTAGTGCTAATATTCGAATGGCCCAGCAAGACACTCACCGTTTTATAATCACAATTGCTTTCTATACAGCGTGTCGCAAAGCTGTGACGCAAACCATGAAACTTTAGCCCGGTCATATTTAATTCTTCCATAAATTTCTGATAGTAACTTCTATAAGTTCTCGGCTCAGTAGGCTTTTGCTCATTGGTAAGGACGAAAAAAGCGGGGTTCATAATTTTCTTAATAGGTTTCAGCAAGCGCAATAAATCCCGACTGATAGGAATCTCACGGATGGAGTTCTTCGTTTTAGGCGTATCCAATATCAGTTCTGTTTTCCTTATTTCATTCTCTATTGTATAAATCCGCTGGATGGATTTGCTCACACGAATGATTCCCATGTCGGTATCTACATCTTCCCAGGAGAGGGCACAGACCTCACCGATACGTAGACCAGTACTCAAACAAATATAAATGCCCAGATTTCTGAAAGTAAAATGCTGCTGTATATGCTGCATGATCTTTTTCTGCTGGGACTTGCTCAGAACTTCTATATGTTGTTTTTCTCGTTCTGTTGGAAACCGGATATCCAATGGGCTATCTCTAAGCCACTGGTTTTTCACACCGAATTTCAAAATCATTTTCAAAACAATCAGCATATCTTTTACGGTTTTCTGGCTAAGACCTTGGTCCAATTTTCGGAAAATAAAATCCTGGACCCTACTTTCACTGAGTTGACATTCATTACCAAATTCCGGAAGGATATGATTTTCGATCAGCAGTACATAAGCCGAAAAGCTGGACTTTTTTACATATTGCTTTTTGTCAGTTTTCCATAATGTGATCACTTCCGAAATAGTCATTTGTTTTAACATGTTTTTTAGTTTTAAGATAAATAAGGCCAAAGGAAGTCAAACTAGGCTATAGAACCTTGAGGAGGATAAATCATCTAGTTTCCCCCTTTGAGATTTCCGGGGTTTAGTGGGGAGTGGAAGCTAAAACGGATTGGAGACCTATCCTCAAAAATTGGAAGTGGTAAAAACACCAAAAGGAGGTGAGAGTGTATATCATACTTCTGGAATACCTTTTATCAGGAGTCAGAACGTAATAGATAACTCTCTTATATTGGATCATACATGTATTCCTGAAGAAATGCATGAAAGTATGAAAAGTAGTAAAGTTTTGGCGGGTGATATTCTTCTGAATATTACTGGAGGATCAATAGGACGAAGCTGTGTCGTTCCAACGAATTTTAAAGAAGGTAATGTAAATCAACATGTTTCAATAATACGGCTGAAAAAAGATAATCCAAATTTTCTTCAATCAATTCTAAGCTCATGGCGTGGTCAAAAGCTAATTTTTGAAGGTCAAACTGGCAGTGGACGTGAAGGCTTAAATTTCGAAAGCATTAAAGGATTTAAAGTATCATTTCCAACAGTATCTGAGCAACAGAAAATTGCCAGTTTCTTATCTTTATTAAGCGAACGAATCAAAACCCAAATCAAAATCATTGAGGAGTTGCAGTCCCAAAAGAATTCTCTAAGCAAAAAATTATTGTCATGTCAAGTTCGTTTTTTGGAACACATTGAAAAGTGGAAGGAGGTTAAGATTGGTGATGTTGTCAAAATTGGAAGCGGTAAAGATTATAAACATCTAGCTGAAGGAGAAGTACCTGTGTTTGGAACAGGTGGGTACATGACATCCGTTGATTCCTGCCTTTATGAGGGAGAAACCGTATGTATTGGCAGAAAAGGAACCATAGATAAACCATTCTACTATAATGGAAAGATCTGGACCGTCGACACTTTGTTTTTTACTCATTCCTATAAGAGCATTTTACCTCGATTCCTATTTTATGTTTTTGAGCAGATAAATTGGTTGAAATTTAATGAAGCCTCAGGGGTGCCAAGTCTTTCGAAAAGTACCATAGAGAAAATTGCAATTAAAATCCCAAGTGTTAAAGAACAACAAAAAATCACCACCACTTTATTCGCAATAGATCAAAAAATAGATCTTGAATCCAAACATTTAGAGCTATTGAAGCAGCAAAAGCGATATTTCTTGCAAAATTTATTTATATAAACAGGTTTTGTAAAAAGTATTTTTTCTGGCTTTGGTACTGGATTAAGATTTCCTTTTCTGCCTCTATCTTCTTGTCAAAGGATGAGAGAAAATTGGCGATTTTGGTTTGTTCGTCAGTATTTGGAATTGAAATTTTTGTATTGAAAAAGTCAATAATCCCAATATTCAGTAACCCATGATTTCTTGCGCCTTCTTGGGCGTATTTTTCAATCTCACGGTTATGTAGGCCAGATTCAAAATAATGCTCCATAAATACTGTGTTTACGAAGGCGTTAAACCTGAAACAGATATAAAGTGAAGACACAACTCCATTATCGTATCGAGTAAGCTTTTTAATTGCGCCCATTGGGTACCCATCAGAATAACTTTTATTATAAGCAAAGTCATTATTTTTCATTAAATAGTATCCTTTAAGATCTTTGGCTGCAACTGATTTGTTGAAAAACTTCAATTGACTAATTAGGCCCTGTTGTGCAGATATGGTTAATACATTTTGGTTATTCTCTTTGTTTTTGGATATGATTCTACTTGCCAATTGTATTAGATTCTTCTCCTCCCATTTTGGAAAATCATTCCCCTCATCATCCTTAAATCTTAGCTGCCGAGAAAAGATTTTTTGCCGAAGACCTGACATTAAGGTTTCTAATTGTTCAATGATTTTGATTTGGGTGTTAATACGTCGATCAATTAACAAAAGAAAGGAGGATATTTTTACTTGTTCATTTAAGTTTGGCAGACTTATTTTATAGCTTTTAATAAGACTTGCACTTAGATTTTGTTGTCCTCCGTCGTTCGCTATATTCCTTATTCTGTCATATTCCTTTTCCAAATAGGTATAAAGGAATCTGGCATCCATTCCCTGTTTTACTTTGATAGCTGCACATGCTTGATTTGTTGTTGCCTCGATTCCCAAAATTGCAACTTTACCTCGCGTTTTCCCTTGTCCATACATTGCCATCAGTATTGTTCCTTTTGGGAATAGTTTAGCAGAGGATTGGTTTAACCCTTCTTTTGTAATATATTCTTCTGCTCGTTGGATTTCATTAAAATCTATTAAGCTAGTTGTAATCCATGGAATGTTTCCACCCCAAAATTCATATTTTCCACGACTTGGAGTCCCTCCAGATGATATAGATGATATCTCTCCTATCTTCTTTCTGACCCACTCCTTATTATTCTTGTGAAATCTCAAAGGGGGAAAATTGCCTACTTCTTTGTTGTGCTTTGCCATTCTTGTTCGCTTTTCTCTGTATTAAAAAACATTAAGGATTGATAATGGTCAATTAAAAATTCAAGCCCAGTTCTTTAAAATACCCGGCAATTTCCTGATCCAGTTCTGCCCGCTTGGCCTCCAAACTTTTGATTTCTTTCATTACAGCATCAATATCCACCGGTTCTTCCTCTTCAAAAGTGTCCACATAGCGAGGGATATTGAGGTTATAGTCATTTTCAGCGATCTCTGCTAAGTTGGCCACATAACTGAACTTGTCGATGGATTTACGATTTTGATAGGTGTCCACGATCAATTCCACATCCTGGTCCCGCAAAGCATTCTGGTTCTTTTCCTTTACATAGTGATCCTCTCCACTGGCATCAATAAAGACTATATTATCATCCGACTTTCGGCACTTACTGAGCACCAAAATACAGGTAGGAATAGAAGTCCCATAAAAGATATTGGCAGGGAGGCCGATCACTGCATCTAAGTAATTGAGTTCCTTTATCAGGTACTGGCGAATAATTCCTTCGGATGCACCACGAAAGAGCACCCCATGGGGAAGCACACAAGCCATAATGCCATTGTCTGCCAGATGATACAGCATGTGCTGCACAAAGGCATAATCCGCTTTGGTTTTGGGTGCCAACTTGCCATATTGACTGAAACGCTCATCAGTGGCATTCAGAGGATTGGCATCTGATTTCCAGTGAGCCGAAAAAGGCGGATTGGCCACGATGGCTTCAAAACGTTCATCCTTATGCTGGGGATTTTCCAGGGTGTCCTCATGGCGGATATCAAAATCACTGAAATGCACATCATGAAGGATCATATTCATCCGCGCAAGGTTATAAGTGGTACGATTCAGCTCTTGCCCATAATATTCACTTACCGTCGCCTCTTTCGCTACTCGAAGGAGTAAGGAACCAGAACCACAGGTAGGATCGTACACTGACTTTAGTTTAGATTTTCCTGTGGTCACGATTTTAGCCAAAATCTTGGACACCTGCTGCGGGGTATAAAATTCCCCTGCTGATTTGCCAGCACCGGCAGCAAACTTCGCAATCAGGTATTCATAGGCATCGCCCAATACGTCAGAATGAATATATTCTAGTTTAAAATCGATTTGATTCAAGCGATTAAGGATCTGCACGATGATCTCATTTCGGGCATTGGGTGTACGGCCGATCTTGGTGGAGTTCAGGTCAAGATCCTCGAACAGGGCATTAAAATCATCTTCCGACTCCGTACCCATAGTGCTCTGCTCAATATGGTTCAGCACGGCTTGCAGATCATCCAGGATATAATTGCTGCCATTACCCTCCACCTTATCAGGATCTTCATAATCGGTATTCCCCTTGGCCGCCAAAGCTGAAAAAAGTTCTTGAGGCTGTAAGAAGTAGCCCAATTTCAATAATGATTCTTCCTTAATGGCATCCAATAAATCCGATTCAGTTAAGCTCGCATAATCTTCTATTCCCTCACTCTTGAGCAGCTCATTGGCATAGAGGTATTGTTTTTCGGAAAGGTATTTGTAGAATATAAAGCCCAGGATATAATCCCTATAATCATCCGCACTGATCTTTCCACGAAGGAGGTTGGCAATACCCCATAATTGACTTTCCAGCTTTTGTTTTTGATCTTCTGACATTTCGGTGTATTCAATAAAAATGGAAGGCTAAAAATAGTAAAGTCGGCTGGGCTAGGCTAAAAATAATAAAAAAAGATATTGAGGAAATTGATTTCATGAAGTTATTGAAAAATAAAAAGCTGATCTCATCTCGAAATCAGCTTTTAGTATTTACATAAGTGTACTGGTTATTTCAGTTTGACTATGCTAGTAATTAAAGTCAAACTTTGTTCCTTTAAATGAATTTTAAAGTCTTAGACAGTGTTCTGCGAATACTCCCAATAAAATTTCCATTGATTTATTAATCCTTATTTAGCTCCATTCATTAAGAATTGAGATAGTGATTCTTTACTTGTGTTGGTTTTATAGTATGGTTTAGTCTTCGCGAATTGTTTAAAGGATTTGAATGGTTTAAATTTTTTAAATGATTTGAAAGGCTCAAATTTGGCAAATACTGGTAAAGCGGAATCATTAAAACCATTTTTTTCTCCACTCAAATTCCAAATAACACCATTTTCGTACCAACCTAAGTGTTTGCCATTAAATCCATAAATACGTTTATCATCGTCAAGATAGGCAGCGGGCTTTCCATTCCATAAATAGATTGTGTTTTCATCATCATAGTCCACATAGGCTATGGCATTTCCATTTCGGTCAAACAATGTTTCTTGCATAATATCTAAACTTTCTTTAACAAAGTCATTAATTAAACTTCTAATTATAGATTAATCGATAAGGTAGGTATGTTGTAATTCGAGTTTAAATGTACCGGCTAGGAGTAGTTGCATGATTTAGTACTTATACTTAGCAAGTATACACGATTCCGAAAATCCATGAAGATTTTCAGAGTTAGAAGATAACAAGTAATTACTTAATTCCTACGATATAACAAATTCGTTTTAAGATTTAGAACTAAAGCTGATTTCTCATGAAAAATGAATATTGGTCTATATTATTATTGGGAAAATATTCTCTGGTAAAAACCACTTGTTTAATGTTGCCATAGCTGAACTAGACAATTCTTGTGTAAATAAAACTGCTAATCTTTTCTTAGGTCTGGAACAAGAAACATAAAAAAGGTTACGATTACGTTCAAAAGATTCTTTCTTATCATCAGGAACTCCATCGTTTGCCCAGGTAAGAAACTGGTTCCAATTGTATTTATTCCATCCTCTACCACATATGACCAATACATTTTCAAATTCCGCTCCTTTTACGCCATGATTTGTTGAAAATGGGGTTTTATCATCAATATACTTAGCTAGTTCAATGACCTCTGAATATTTTACAGATTTAAGTTTTTTAATTTTTGAAACAAGTTTTTTGTCTGCTTCATCCTCAAATTCGGTTAAATCTTTGAGTTTAGAATATTTCTCTTCAGATTCTTCAATTTTCGATGACAAACGAGGCTTTTGAGTTTCGGCTAAACAATCTATTACATCACCTATAGTTCCAGAATTTCGATTTTTAATTAATTTGCTTAAACTATCATTCCAAACTTTCTTATCACTATGGTTTTTCAATCTTGGTGTTCTTATGCCAATCGCTTTTAACATTTCACCATATTTCTTTTTGCTGAATGACTCTGAAACTGGTTCTAGTATATTTACAAAATAATCAATGTATTTATTTTGCATTTTTAGATAATCATCTGAAAACCTAAATACTTTAGTTATTCCGCTATAACCTTGTTCTCTAGCGAGAACAGAATTAGTAAGCATTAGAATTTTAGTTTTTTCAAATGAAAACTCCCAACCTTCCTGTATCAACTTATTTTTTACTGCTCTAAAATAATTACCTGCTTCAGCCTCTGGCAAATCTCCTGTCCAATGTCCACCTCCTTTACCATCTCTCCTCACACCAATCCAATTATTTGAATGAAAGATTTTAACTTCTCCAGCAGAAGATGGGTCTTTTTCCATTTGAGGGAGTCCTGGGCGCATCCTATTTAGAAATTTAACTAAATTCTTTTCAGACCTAAAGTTTGCCTTTTTACCTATTTCCTCAATATCAACGGATACCATTCCACCAATACCATTTTCATAAATTTTCTGCCAATGGTCTCCAAATAATCCTATTTGCATATCAGACTTTGATTCAATCAAATTTGATATTATTGCTTTTCCTAACTCTTCATTTGTGTCTTGGTATTCATCAATAAAAATAATTGGATATTGATTTTTAAGAATACTTCTGAATTTTTCTTTGGAAAGTAATGCAGTGAATAACTGAATCACATTGTCATGATGAATAAAGATTTCCTTTTCTGTTGCACTACGATATCCTAAATCATATACAATTTTTTGTTTTCTTAGCCCTCCCGCGTCCTCTATTTTTTCTATAAGTTTTTCGTCACCTATTAATTCAATCTGAGCCCTCATTTGAGCCTGAAACCCTTGTAATATTGACCAACAAAACCCATGTATAGTATCAACAAAAACCGATGGGTGGTTATCAATTCGATTTCTAATCTCTTCAGTAGCGACATTCGTGTATGTTATACAAGCAATTCTCTGAAATCCTTTTTGAAGCTCTGCTGACTTATGTTCTATCAAATAATGTAAAGCTTTTATTAAAGAGTAAGTTTTACCCGCACCTGCACCTGCTTCAACACGAAATGAATTTCCATTATCTAACGCAAGGTAGATTTTCTTTAATGTCTCTTCTGATGCTTTTTCAGCTGGACTATTCATAATCAATTATTTAATCACATCTGTACTCAAAACCTTATCCGATTCATTTTCAGACAACCATGTTAACCCTTCCTTAATATAAAGCGGAATTTCCCATTTTGATTCCACATAAGCATATTTGATTGCAAAATCAGTCTTTTTAGATGTATACTTTTTAGCTTCTTCAAATGCTTTTGCTTCTAAAGCTTTGCCTTTGGTTTCAGCTATACCAAAAAGTGTCGGGTTTGTAATAATAAAGGCATCTTCAAAACTTCTACCGCAACACTCTCTTACCTCTTCATCAATTTGGTAAGCTATTCTCCTAGTGCCTTGAATTTTATCTTCTAGAACTTTTGTGCGTATTTCAGATAAATCAACATTTTCTTTATCATTACCTTCATCGTCCTTATAACTGAACCACTTAATTATTCCTGTGTTGCTTGATTTTTCACCAGCAGAAACTTGGCATGCTTCGTATTTAATCCCTTTGTCAGTTTGTTTATGTTTAGTAGAATCGAGGTCTGTTATAATTAATGTTTTTAACTCTAGGAAATCAAGAAATTTATAAAAATGATGAGCATATGCACCTCCAATCTCTACCGTTGAAATAAACTGACTGTTTAGATTTGCCGTAGTTAGTTTTTTTATAAATTCAGGCATTAGAATCCTTTCTGTTGGCCCTTCAATTAGAATAGCCTTATCAGCAAAGAATAAATCACATTTAGTAAGCGTTAAATATTTATGAATAAAGTTTTTGTCCTTTTCGTTATCCGGTTTACTAAATTCCTCATTTAGGTCTTTTATATAAGTCTGTAAATCTTCAGTTCCTTTTGTAAGAAAATAGCGTATGGAATCAAATTCAGCTTCATTTGCAATGTGTGTAGAATGGCTCGTTACTATAAATTGAACTGGCCATTTTTTTCCTCCATTCAGCTGTGTAGAGAAAGTATCTGCTATCTCATATAGCTTTCGGATAAATACTTCCTGCATTTGAGGATGAAGGTGTGCTTCAGGTTCTTCAATAAAGATTACATGATTTTTTGGTTGTATTTCATCCGATTGAAATTGTCTGAAATAGTCAAATAAATGAAACAAGATAAATATTAGGTTTCTAGAACCTAATCCGTTATATGTTTCCGGTAGAGTAATCCCATGAGCTTTCTCATATAGAAGTTTGGTGTTTTTCTCAATAATAGTTTTAGCATCAAAAGATGTTTTTGTAGTAAAGTTTGGGTCACTTAATCCTGGATATCCCATAATATTCAGAGCAGGAATTAAGGCTTTTACTTTAGTGTTAAAATCAGAATCAACCGTTGTTTGTATTTGTTTTACAACTTCATCAAGCTCTTTCGATTTTTTCTGCATTTCTTCTGGTGCAGATTCTTTAGATGCATTGCTAAAAATGCTACTTAGTACTTTTCCCAGTACATCGTTTTCCTTTATAGTTTCATCATCAAGCCAACGTTGTGCATTAATAAAATCTGTTCGAATTAATCTTTTGTAGTTTTCAAATTCAGTTTTTGCAGTATTATCAGGGTCTTTTAAATCAATTGCAATTACCTCAAAGTCATAATACATGGGAATTCTTTCCCGAATGATATCAAAGAAATCAGGAGCTTTTTCATCAGTCATACCTGAAAAAAAGCTATCTATCTTTCCATCTTGTAATCTATATGAAATTTTAATTTGTGTATTTGTTAAATTTTCATCTAAATCAATAATGAAATTACTTAGTACTCCGTAATCGTCTTTATTCTCCAAATAGTTAACTATCAATATTATATCGATACTTGGAAGAATTTCTCGAATTGCTGAATCCTTTTCTTGGGCTAAATTTGCTTTTAAAGCTCTAGAAAAATCAGGAAATGAACTAAGACTAAAATCTTCCAATTTAAACCTATCTCGTTTTGAGAAGCGTCTGAATATCTCAGTTAATGATGTTTTACCAGAGTTGTTACGACCAACAATAACGGTTGTTTTTTCTTGCAATGAAAGACTAGTGTTTTTTAATAGCCTAAAGTTATTTATTTCTACTTTTTCGATTTTCATATAATAGATTTTCAATGCACCCCTTAAAACTAAGGGTTACATAAAACAAAAAAAATACCCCATATGGGGTATTTTTCAACAGTTTCACTCATAAAATCTATCCTAAATTACTTCTTATCCTCTATCATTTTCCGTAATGCCTTATTCATTTCAACAATCTCTTGCATAAGCGTGAGCATCATTTCATTTTGCTTTTCGTTAGTAGTTTGAAAGGTACTATTAGTTTGTATTGCAACAGGGGAACCGGTAAGATTTTCTATTACATGTCCTGGTTGACTGGAAACAATCTGAAGTGGATCCACCTTCAAGAATTCAGCAACCTTCTGAATAAGATCAATCGTAATTTTATTCTCTCCACGCTCATATTTGGTATAGTTGGCTTCTGACATACCCAAATAATCAGCCACCTCTAAAGCTTTCTTGTCCCTTAGTTTACGAAAAGCAGAAAAGTTTCTACCTATATTCTTGTTCTCGAGTACTGTAAACTCGCTTCCATTTTCCTCCTTCATATGATGCTTGAATTTATATTCAATATACAAAAATAACCATACTTCCTGTAGTTTTTAAAAGTGTTTTAGCATGAAATATGGATTATTCCAATTCCTAGTTGTTTTAAACTACTAAGATATATAACGAAACTACTATGTTTTTAAGGCTTTTCAAAGCCATTCCTGTAAAATTGTGTATGGTTCATTTCGGATCACATAATGCCACCTCCTTACTGCTCAGATTATTAAAACCTGAGGAGCAAGCTATGGTATGCTATTATGATAACCGTTCCTTTGATATCCTGCCTGGCATCTCCAAGTACGATATACTTTTCGAACGTAAACCGAAGAATCCAATATAAAATTAGTAGGGAGTATTGAGTAGGGAGTCTGGAGCTTTTGTTCACGGAAGCTATACTAATTACTTGCTACTGAATATGAATCACATACCGATACCGAATTTCCTAAAATACTATCGAACCTAAAATCGGTATCAATTTTTACGAAATGGAGTAGTTAGAACAATTGAGCTCATGACTCATGACTAGTTACTCAAGACTACAAAATTCGTTGGCTGCATTCGTCAAGTGATCCTCCGGAAGATCATTGGCGTCTGGTAGGGCAGCCTGGCCTAGAGCTTTATAAGCACTGGGATTAAATCAATTTCTTATAAATGTAGAAGCTATTGGAGTAGCTAGTAGCTAGATGTTAGTAGCTAGATTAGGTTTCGTTTACGAGGTTGAATTTTATCCGTCGTTGCGAAGGAGACCATAAAGACGACTGCGGAACTATCGTATTTCAAAGGCGGGATTGCTTCTTCCCTCTGGTCATCGCAATGACGGATAGTGGACGTTCTCGACTCCGAAAACGAGTCTCCATACTCACGACTCAATACTAGCTACTCCTAAGGAGACTCCTTAGGTATTCCAATATTTCTACAAAGACCTTAATAACTATGAAAGCGTTAACGAAAAACTGCTTCCTGGCATACCTATGCCTTTTCGGAAGCAATCTATATGGAAATCAATTGGAAGTTGCAGGCACCCCACCTGCGGGGGCGGTAGGCGATACCGTCTCCCTGCAGGTGAAGGAACTTAAGGTGGGTGAGCTGATGCCTGACTTATTGGTGAAAAATGTTATCAATCACCCTGAAGGGGAAATACAACTGTCCGATTACCAGGGCAAGCTGCTGATCCTGGACTTCTGGGCCACTTGGTGTGCGCCCTGTGTGAAAGGCTTTCCGAAGATGGATAGCTTACGGCGGGAGTTTGAGGGGAAGCTGGAAATCCTGCCAGTAACCTACCAAGATCAGGAGGAAGTGGACAAACTTTTTTCACGATTGAAGGTGCTAAAGGATATCGAGATGCCCATGGCGATTTCGGACAATACCTTACGGCAGCTATTTCCACACAGGACCTTGCCCCATTATGTATGGATAGACCCTGAGGGCAAGGTAATGGCCTTTACCTCTAAGGAATCGGTGGTTCGGGACAGTATCAGACAAGTTTTGGAGGGAGTAAAAGAATTGGAAAGCAAATCAGCTCCCAAGGCCCTTTTTAAAAGGAATGAACTGCTGTTTTTCGGGAACAGAGGATTTGATGAGGACAAGCGGATTCTACTGCAGTCGGTTTTTATGCCCTATATCGAGGGCATGCCGGCGATGTACAAGGTCACGGGGGAATCCGATAAAAGCTGGATGCGCATCTTCCTGACCAATTCCGACCTGCCCACCTATTTCGGGCTTGCCTATGGTGCGGGGAAGGTGGACTTCAACCGCAATCGAAGGATTTTGGAAGTAAAGGAACCGGACTTGCTAAAATACAATGCCGATCTGGACAATTATGATGAATGGAAGCTGGACCATCGTTTCTGCTATGAGCTTATCGTATCTCCCCAATACCCTGGGCAGGAATATGATATCATGAAAGCGGACCTGGAAAGGATGTTCCCCGAATACTGGGCAGCTGTGGAGATGAGGGATACCGAGGTATTGGCCTTGGTCCGGACGGATACATCCATTGACCTGAGAACAGATGGTGGAGAAAGAAAGATAGAAATGGATGCTTTTGGACTCGAGCTGAACAATGAGCGAATAGGACTGCTCCCCTATCACTGGCGTTTCCATCTTCAACTCATGAGGATTCCCATCGTGGATGATACGGGGATTGAGTATAGGGTAGATATCCAATTGGAGGGCAAGATGAATGACCTGGAAAGTATCAGGAAGACCCTTGCTCCCTATGGCTTGGACCTGGTCAAAAAGGTCATGCCCATCAAGATGCTGGTCATCAGGGATCGGGGTCAATGACAAATAAATTTTTAACCCTAATAAAATCACAAATATGAAAAAGATTATACCATGGATAATTTGTTGGCTGTGGTCCGGAATGGCCATGGCACAGGAGACCTATATCCTCAAGGGGAAGGTCTTGGACCATCGGGATGTGCCGTTGATTGGGGCGACCATACAGATAGCGGATAGTGGAAAGGGAACGGTGACGGATGAATACGGAGTTTTTTCACTTCAGGTAGCTAAATCTGAGCTCCGTATAGTATCCAGCTATTTGGGCTACCAAAGACAAAGCAGGGACATTAGCCTACCCTTGGAGGAGGAGCTGATCGTAAAACTGGAAAAAGAAGCAATGGGACTGGAAGGCGTGGAAGTGGTCTCCACGGGTTACCAGCAAATTTCCAAGGAGCGGGCCACTGGCTCTTTTGTCCATCTGGACAGCAGCCTGATCGAGCGCCCTGTTAGCACTAGCATTCTTGAGCGGCTTGGGGACGTGACGCCGGGACTGATATTTAACCGAAATGGCCCTGCATCTGATGCTCTTTCCATCCGTGGCAGAAGCACCCTATTTGCCAATAGCAGCCCATTGATCATAGTGGATGGCTTTCCCTATGATGGTCCCATAGAGAACATCAACCCCAATGATGTGGAAAGCATCAATGTACTCAGGGATGCAGCTGCCGCTTCCATCTGGGGAGTAAAGGCCGGCAATGGGGTGATCGTGATCAGCACCAAAAGCGGCCGGATAGGCAGTAAGCCCAAGGTTTCCCTGAACAGCAATATTACAATCGGAGAGGTCTTTGATCCTTATTACCAGCCCCAGATGTCGGTAAATGATTTTATAGATACCGAGCTGATGCTTTTTGACAGGGGATTTTATAATTCCAAAGAAAACACGCCCAGAAAGACAGCGCTAAGTCCTGTAGTGGAAACCTTGATCGCTGCTAGGGATGGGGAAATCGACCAGTCAATAGCGGATGCTCGCATAGCTGCCTACAGAAAACAGGATCTGCGGGAGGCATACTTGAGGGATTTTTACCGAAAAAGCATCAATCAACAATACGCCCTGAATATCTCCGGTGGCAGCGAAAGACAAAGTTATTTCCTGACAGCAGGTTGGGATAAGAACCTGGAGACCGTCAAGTACAGGGGCATGGAACGCTTTACCCTGGGAGGAAAACAGGAAATCAAGCTACTGAAGGATCGGCTAAAGCTAAGCACAGGTATCTACTTCACCAAAACCCATAAAGACCGCAATGGGCTGGCCTATGGTGAACTCAAGCAATCCAGCAATGATGTGCTGGCCCCTTATGTGCAGTTCAGGGATGAAAATGGTAATCCTATGGCCATCACCAAGGACTACCGGGGTGGATTTTTGGATGGTGCTGAAGCTGAAGGTCTGCTGGACTGGCGCTATAATCCCTTGCAGGACATCCATGAGCAATCCGATATTTTGCAAGGCAGGGATATCCGTATGAACCTTGGATTGGATTATAAAATCATCAAAGGCCTGAATGCCCAAGTATCCTACCAGTACTGGACCAATGAGCAGGAAGTTAAACAGCACTATGGAGCGAAAAGCTATTATGCCCGTGACTGGGTCAACCAGTACACACAGGTGGATGAAGAGGGAAACCTTACCCGCATCATTCCTGAGGGCGGGATTTTGGACCGTTCCCAATATTCAAGCTTTTCACATAACGGACGGGCGCAGCTGAACTATGAAACGGACTGGGAGCAAGGGGACTGGGTGTCCATAGCAGGGGCAGAAGTAAAGTCCTTTGAAAGTTCCAGTCTTGGGACCCGCTTTTACGGATATAATTATCGGGTGGGCAATATTGCCCAGATGGACTATGTCAATCCCTATCCAGTGTATTATTTCCCCTCTGCCTCCTTACGCATTCCCAATGGGGACCAGGTAGGCGGGACAGTGGACCGCTATCTTAGCTATTACCTGAATTCTGCCTATACCCATCAGGGGAAATATACCCTTTCGGTAAGTGGCAGAAAGGATACCTCCAACCTCTTTGGGGTAGATGCCAACCAAAAGGGCGTGCCGCTTTGGTCTGTTGGGGCTGCATGGATATTGAGTGAGGAAGATTTCTATCCCATGAAAGATTGGCTGCCCTATGCCAAGCTGAGATTTACCTATGGCTATAATGGCAATATTGACAAGCGGGTTTCTGCCTATACTACGGCCATAAGGAACGGCAACAGCAATATTACAGGTTTGCCCAAAGGAATCATCCTCAACCCGCCCAATCCATCATTGAGCTGGGAGCGCATTAAGATCGTCAACCTGGGATTGGACTGGGCATCGAAGGATGATAGGTTTTCGGGCACCTTGGAATATTATATCAAAAATGGACTGGACCTGATCGGGGATATACCCTATGCCCCAAGTTCCGGCATTACGGAGTTTAGGGGAAACACGGCCAGTACACAAACACATGGCCTGGATTTTAATATCAGTGCTTCAGTGATCAGGGGAGCTTTCCAGTGGCGCATCAATCATTTCCATTCTTGGATCAAGGAAAGGGTCGGCGATTATGAGTTGGTGGGCCCTGTGAACCAATACCTTTCATTGGGAATGGGCGGAGATCATGATTTGCCCATACCACTTAGTGGGAAACCGCTTTATGCTATTTATAGCTATGCTTGGGCAGGACTGGACCCGGATACCGGAGATCCCTTGGGCTATCTGGACGGCGAAGCCTCCAATGATTATCGAGGCATCATCACTGGAGCCACCCCTGAAAGCCTGATTTACCATGGGCCATCCAGACCAAGCCATTTTGGTGCACTTAGAAATGATTTCAGTTGGCAAGGATGGAACCTGTCCTTTAATATCAGTTACCGCTTGGGCTATTATTACAGGAGGAACAGCGTGCGATATGCCAATGTCCTCAATGCCCAAGGGGGACATGGGGACTTTGCCCTGCGTTGGCAAAACCCGGGGGATGAAACCAGTACCCACGTGCCATCCATGCCGGACAGGTTGAATGCCAATAGGGATAATTTCTATAGTTTTTCCTCGGTGCTCGTGGAGAAAGGGGATCATATTAGGCTACAGGACATCCGCTTGGGATATACCTTTGACCAAAGGACATCCCCCAAACTACCTTTCCAAAGAATGGCCCTATATGCCTATGCCAATAACCTGGGGATCATTTGGAAAGCGGCAAAAGATGACCCTTTGGATCCCGATTTCAGAACAGCAAAGCCACTTAAGAGCATTGCTCTAGGAGTGAAAATAGATTTCTAAAGCACTAAAGGTATAGCTCCGTCCGCCCTAATCTATGTTTATTTTAAACCGGATTGATTATTAAAGGCAAATCTTGGTGGGCGGGGCTTACTTTAAGTAAAAAGTAGCAAGATGATAGTAGCAAGACAGAATAAAGAAAAAAGAGGAAAGATTGAATTCGGAGGCGAGAACACCTATTTCTCCGTCACTGCGATCCGCACAAGCGGAGTGGCAGTCCCGTCTTTGGAATAGGAGATTGCCACAGTCTCCGCCACTCCTGACTGCGTCAGACAGGGCAGATCCTTCGCAATGACGGAAAAAGTAACAATCTCGCTCACGTGAACAAGTCTTGCTACTATGTACTAAAATCTAGCTACTATCAACGAGTCCCTTACCGCGCAATTTCTTCATATGTGATCATACATCATCTTAATAAACTGCGGGAAATGTTTCCAGACGGGAAACCGGGACTCTTTTTAGAAGAAAGTAGCAAGATGGATAAAAGAGTAAATAAGAAAGAATTTACCCCCTCCTAACCTCCCCTGAAGGGGGAAGAACCGATTTTGGTTACGATATCAAGAAGTCCCCCTCAAGGGGGATTTAGGGGGTAATTAATTGACATGGAAACCATAACAGCAATGACGGGTATGATACGGCCTAGAATCCGTAAACAAGTCTTTTGTCTAGCGTCTGGTGTCTAATATCTAACATAAAATCTAACCAAATGAAAAACATAACTAACCCCATACTCACCATTATGATCATCAGTATCATTCATTTATTGTCTTCCTGTCAGGATTTTCTGGATGAAAAGCCCAGTACCGATCTGGTGGTTCCTGATAACTTGGAAGATATACAGGCCCTTTTGGATAATGAATATATCATGAACAGAAATTCCGATATGGGTGAGGTAGCCTCAGATGATTATTTTATCAGCAAGCAAGAATGGGAAAGCTGGAATGAGATTACCCGTAATGCCCATGTCTGGGCAGACATTATCTCTCCAACAGGCAGGTTTGTTTCTTGGAACTCCCTTTATGAACAGGTTTTTTACGCTAATGTTGCCCTGGAGCAACTTGATGATATTGTGCCGGATTCAAATGAGCAGGTGGACTGGGACCGTTTGAGGGGATCGGCTTTATTCTATCGTTCAAGTGCATTTTATAATCTGCTTCGGATTTTTACCATGCCCTATCATCTGGCAGATCCTGATTTGGGTATCCCTTTAAAATTAAGTGCTGATGTTAATAAACTGGCAAAAAGGTCTTCCATCGAAGATAGCTATGCCCAGGTAATTGCAGATTTGGAAGTCGCATTGGACTTATTGCCTTCGAGGGCGACCATTGCCACCAGACCTTCCAAGCAAGCGGTTTATGGGCTATTGGCAAGGGTTTATCTTTCTATGGGGGATTATCAAAAAGTGTTTAATTACACTTCACTTGCACTTGAACTGGGAAATGAACTGATGGATTATGCCAATTTAGAGCAGGGTAATACTTTTGGTTTCAAGAGGCTTAATGAGGAAGTGGTCTATTGCAGTTATTTTTCATCAGGCTCCATTGGTTATTCTTCCGATACTTTTATCCTTTCGGAAATCTATGAAAGTTATGCAGCCGGTGACCTAAGAAAGTCACTGTTCTTTACCCAACCTAATCAGGATGGCCATGTCAAATTCAGGGGAACCTATATGGGTAATCTTTATTTGTTTGATGGAATAGCCACGGATGAACTTTTGCTGAACAGGGCAGAAGCGGCTGTAAGACTGGGCAATGAGGAGCTGGCTTTGGAGGATCTGAACTATCTATTAGAGCACCGATTTGAGGTAGGAAAGTTTGAACCCATAGCAGGGATTTCAGGGGAGGATTTATTGGAGCGGATATTGGAAGAACGAAGAAAAGAATTGGTTTTTCGTGGATTGCGTTGGGAGGATTTGAGGAGACTGACAGGCAGTCAATATGAAAAGATAGTCACTAGGGACTTGGATGGGGAAATCTACACTTTAGAACCAGGAAGTCCAAAATATGCCTATCCCATACCATTGGATGAATTGCAGCTGAATGACATGAAACAAAATCCAAGATAGAAAAAAGCCAGGGGCATGGCCCCTGGCTTTTTTAATTGAAATAGTTTTTAAATTTAGATGGGCTTGAATTCGCCTTCCACTCTCGAGTCAGGAACCTCTTGTCCCAACTCATCCATTTCACGGGTACAGTCCGTATCGACCTCCGTATCACAATTGTAATCTACCCCCAATTCCTGATTGGTGATATCCTCCCAGGTATGGGTATTTGGGTTCAGGGCCTCTTTGGTTCCCTGCACATCCTCTGCGGAGAGGTTGATTGTCAACGCTGTCATGGCTGTCAGCACAAATGCCAACAGCGGTATGTTATTAATTAACTTTTTCATTATTGAAAATGGGATTTTTAACCATCAAAATCCCCTAACGTTTAAACCCGATTTATGCATTGGGAATCGTAGTGATGTTTGATAGTGCAAGAAAATCAGTTAGTTTGGAGACGCAAGCGTAGCTCTGCTACGGTAGAGTCGAAAACTAAAGCGTAGCGACTGATTTTAAAGCAATTTCAAACTGCAACAGATATGCTAATGCATCTTTCGGGTTATAGGTTGCTTTTTGCCTACACTTTATAGGATTTTCGGCATCCTCCTTTTACTGCCAGAGAAAAAGTAAATCTCACCTAACACCTTCTCCCGAGAGATTGGGCAGTATTTTTTTTTGTTGAATTGTAATTATTAGTTATTTAATAGTAATATGCTATTCTATGCTCAGTAGTTCCATCAGTTGTCCACCTAAACCCAGAGATCAGATCACCTAACGTTCAACCTCCGTTTTTATCATTAGCCCTAACACTCCGAGTAGAATAAAAGCCAAGTTGAACAATAAATGCCCCGACCAGCTCATGGATTCAATAAATCCTGCACAAGAGCAGGGCACCCTAGGAAATGCTCCCATCCACACAAGTCCTATATATGTTGAAAAGACCGTCATCAGCAGTATGGACAGCAACAATCCCCACTTTTGCGTTTTCCTGAACAGTAAGAAAGGGACAAATAAAAGCTCAAGGAAAACAATCAAAGTAGCCAGCTTCCTGGAAATCCCGACCGGAAGGGTTTGGTTCTGCATTGCATCTTGAAATTCTCCAAAACCTATCAGCTTTTCCAATCCTGTCATTGTCCATAAAACAACAAATGCAATCACTGCCGCCTGAAACACCAACCAGTTTATATTGATCTTCATATTAGTTACCATCAAAACGCCATCCATCATTTATGCATCTTCTTATTCGATTTATTGCCCATAAAGTCTAAGGAAATCATTCCTAAACCTGGCCATACATTTGACTTTGTATTTTTGAAGGTAAAACCTAAAACCGATCCTAAAAAAAATTACACCATTGATTTACAATCAATTACCACATAAATCTATTTTCTTGTTTAGAGGGTAAACCATCCCTAATTTGTATTTGAATATTTGAAGGGAAACCTCTCCCTTAGTATTTTGGATATGATTTACTGTTTTAATCCAACAGAATGATGATGATTGTTTCACCTAATTGTTTGCATTATGGGGAAGGTATTGAAGACCGAATTGCTGAAAGAAGCTTTTGACCATTTGATAAAATTACGTCCTGAGATATACAGAAACCTGAGGCCCTATCTTCAGGTCAACACCTTTCAAAAAGGAGAAATCATTCGTGAGCTGAATGAACCAGAACAATCCACTCATTTTATTTATACCGGTACAGCTGCCCTACTTTTTCCGGCCAAGAAAGGACGTGACTACCGAGTAAAGATTTTCATGGAAGGTACTGTGGCCGCTGATCTAAATGCCTATTTTGACCAATCCGATTCCCCTTTCTACCTAAGGGCACTGAGTTACGTTTCTTGCTTTTCATTGAAAAAAGAAGCAGAAATCGCACTTCTAAATGAAATGCCCGAAATCAGCCGACTAAGTACACTGATCAACCGGGAATTATTGGAAGAAACCTACAAATACCTAAAATCCTTTCAGCTTCCCATCGATGAGGGCTTCCCATTTTTCTGGGAACAATACAAAGAAGAGAGGGCCTTTCTCTCCAAAAAAGACCTGGCTTTTATATTCAATACATCCTCAGCCACTATCACCAAATTGATCAATCAGCTTCCATAAAGCAACACATGTAATGATTGAAGCCCCTCTCTACCTGATAAAAAGTCAATTAACCTATTTCTAAAAAAAATGTTTCGCAAAACAGAGTTTCACTTATTGTCCTTTATCTCAAAAACAAAAAATCCGCCTTCGAAGGATTTTGTTCCCATAATAATAAAGGGAACTGCAAGATGGGAATGGCATCAGACAATCCTACATCTTGCTGGTGTCCAGAACGACACCCAATATCTCCTTCAAAACCTTAATAATTTCTCTTTGCAATAGCTCACATTTTGCCTTTTGATGACTGCCTTCAACCACACCTCCCCATTCACTTCTCTTGGATGCCACTTTATAACGGGAAGGAATAAAGGTCAAGGGTGCTGACGGCAGGAAGCATTTAGCCTGCCCTTGACCGTTTTCCTGACCGGAATATCTTTGCAGGAAGGGGAAGTGGATACCGATAAAATTATCATTAAGGATATGAAATCATAACTGCTCCAACTAACCGATTAGCTCCTTAAAAAATTGATCTTTTCAAAGGCAAGTAAAAGCCAAGTTCCCACCATAAAACCAATAGTTTCCCCCATCAAAAGGCTGCGAGTCCCGAGCACCTTTCAATCCGACTTTGGAGGCTGAAGAGATGGTTTTGTATACAAAACTACATCTTGCTGGCCGCAGGATCGCGGCCCCGGATTGGGGCAAACTGTCCTCCGTTTAACCTATTAAAATGTTGAAATCTCAAAATCCCAAGCTCAGTTATCCAGGTTCCACACCCACTTGTTGGCGGTCATCACTCAGTCCCATAGCGGACTTCCCGACTCGCTCTTCCAATCCAGTCCCTGGTAGTATAAGTAGGGCCTGCTGAAAAACTCAGCATGAACAGGGTATAAGAACCGGCCTGAAATTCCGCTCAGGCCGGTTTTTATCAACCAGGTCGTCCAAGAAGCTATTTTCCCGGTCTATAATGGTCATTCCCAGGGCATTCCATGCTGAAAAACTCCGGCACAACAGTGCCCGCCCGGCCAATCTGACCAGGTTGAGCACCAAGATGATAGAGGCAATCCATGATTGGCTGGTATTCCTGAGCCTTGCCCTGATCCGGTCCATCCCATAACCGTTCTTGGCCTGCCCGAACTTGCCCTCTATCGGATTCCTTTCCCCCGGCCTTACGTGGTCTTCCACTGCCCGGGCCGAGGGCCGGCCCAGGAGCTTGGCCGACAGCTTGATCCCCTTGGATTTAAGCCATTTCCGGTTTTCCCGGCTGCAGTACAGTTTATCGGCCAAAACCTTGGCAGGATAAAAGCCAAAGCGCTTCCGGTAGTTCTCCACATAATCGGCCAGGTGGCAGCCTTCATGGTAGGCGTCCCAGGAAATGGTGTCCAAAAAGGCATATCCGTCTACCAGCAAAAGGTGGATCTTCGCCCCAAACTCGGTTTTGTTCCGGGCCTTGCCCCGGACTATCGGGCGGACATGGGGCTGGTGGATACTCACGATCCGGTCCTCCACACTCCTCGACCGGTTATCGAACATCTCCTTCTGCTGGAGGTACAGTGTCTGGATGATCCAATAATACCGCTGCCATTTATGGGGCAGGGGAAATATTTTGAACCTGTCCAGTTGGCCTTCTATGGTTTTCAGGTTACGCCTGAGGTATTGGAGCTGGGACTTGATGCCCTTTCGGATCGTTTTACGGCCCGGGTTCCGGTTTTGGGCCACTTTAAGGTAGTCCTTACGGGCCTTCTTACGATAGGTTCGCGGCTTCTTGCCCTCCGGAAGCTTTTTGTGGAGCAGATCAATGATCGACTCGCTCTTCAGGCGGGCATCATTGAGCAGGTTCAGATCGATGGGGTAGGCAATGTCCTGCAGACAGGCCGTGGCATCAATCAGCAGTTCCCCCTTATGGGGGCCGTCCCCGTCATCGTCAGCCCCGTCGCCATTCATGTCCCGGACCGGTACCGGTGAGCTGTAGGCCAGTACCCTGGCATTCATCTCGGCGATCAGTTCATCTCCCATCCGTTTGCGGATCTCCACAAAAAGGGAGGGGTCAAAAGGAGGTTCCGGGCTGTAGGAACTGTAGCCCAGAAAGTACTGCATATACATGTGATATAAATGTACTGCAGGGCCGCCATCAACGCGGCCAGGTGGCTGCGTGTCTTGGTGGGGATCTTCACTTCTTCTATCGGGGTACATCCCAGGCTGAGCTGGGCTTCGAATCGTGGGCGCATATTTGTTGACAAAGAATTATTTTGGTCCGAACCTGAAAACCTGAATCGCTTTATATGGCCCAAAATAAGCCTTTTTGACCTTTTGACATAATTCCCCCCTTTAGATTCAAAATAAAATCCACAACAAAACCAGCCCTGGGATTGTCCTAAAGGCTATTTTCTTGTTTTCTTACAGGCACTATTTAGTCCTTTAAAACCTCTCTAATTACATTCAGCTATAATTAAACACACTACAGTTTGGTTTAAAACTTCATTTTCTGGATTCTTATCGCATTCAAAATCGCGAGAAAGGCCACTCCCACATCAGCAAAGACGGCTTCCCACATGGTAGCCAGGCCTCCGGCTCCCAGTGCCAGCACAATAACCTTCACCCCAAATGCCAGGCTGATATTTTGCCATACGATACGCTTGGTCTGTTTACCTATTTGAATAGCAGTAGCAATTTTAGAGGGCTGGTCGGTCTGAATGACCACATCGGCTGTCTCAATGGCGGCATCACTGCCCAAACCACCCATTGCCATGCCTACATCTGCCAGAGCAAGGACGGGAGCATCGTTGATACCGTCCCCCACAAATGCGATGACACGGCTGGTATCCTTTTTCAGTTCTTCTACTTTTTCCACCTTTTGCTCTGGCAGCAGATCGCCAAAGGCTTTATCTATTCCGAGTGATTTTGCCACTTGTTGGGTCACAGCATCCTTATCTCCTGACAGCATGATCAGTTCCCGAACTCCTGATTTGTGTAATGCATTAATTGCCTGGGCAGCATCGGCTTTGAGTTCATCTGCAATCACCAGATAACCGGCATATTTTTGGTCCACTGCTACATGGATGACAGTATTGACCTCTCTGGCAGCATCAGCACAGGTAACAATCCCTTCCTTGTCCATCAGTTTTTGATTGCCGATGAGCAAATGCTTACTATTTACTTTTCCTTTCAGACCGTGCCCGGCTATTTCTTCCTGTTGCTCGGGTTCTGAAATTTTCCCTCCCTGCTTTTTAGTATATTCTGTAACGGCTTTTGCGATGGGATGTGTGGATTTACTTTCCATAGCTGCCGCCAGACTTAGCCAATCTGTAGTAATACCGTCCATGGTCACGGCTTTCTGAACTTCAAACACCCCTCTGGTCAACGTGCCTGTTTTGTCCATCACTACGGTGTTTACTCTGGTCATGAGGTCAAGAAAGTTGGAGCCTTTGAACAGTATCCCTTTACGGGAAGCTGCGCCTATTCCTCCGAAATAGCCGAGCGGTATTGAGATGACCAACGCACAAGGACATGAGATCACCAAAAAGATCAATACCCGGTAAAGCCAGTCTTCAAACACATAGTTTTCTATAAAAAAGTAAGGCAGGAAGGTCAATCCCACCGCCAGAAAGGTAACAATGGGCGTGTAAACCCGTGCGAATTTGCGGATGAACTGCTCGGTTTTTGACTTGCGTGCGGTAGCGTTCTGCACCAGCTCCAGGATACGGGCAAGTGAACTTTCGTTGAACCGCCTGGTTACTTTCAGTTCAATCAGCCTGTCGAGGTTCACCATCCCAGCCAGCACATTTTCTCCTTTGTTGTACGTAGCAGGTTTGCTTTCACCCGTCAAAGCGGAGGTATTGAAGCTGCTCTTTTCCCTCAGCATTTCCCCATCGAGGGGTACTTTTTCTCCGGGTTTTACTTGTATGGTTTCCCCGGTTTGGACTTCTTCCGGGTGTACGATCACCATTTGCCCGTTTCGCTGTACAGAGACCGAATCGGGGCGGATGTCCAGCAGGGCTTTGATGTTGCGTTTGGCTCTGTTCACTGCTGCATCCTGAAACAATTCCCCGATGGCATAGAAAAGCATCACCGCCACCCCCTCGGGATATTCACCTATGGCAAAAGCCCCCAGGGTGGCTATGCCCACTAGGAAAAATTCAGTGAACACATCACCTTTCAGGATGGACTTCCAGCCTTTGACCAATACCGGCCAACCCACAGGCAAATAGGCCAGCACATACCCGCATACGCGGATCCATCCCTGGAAAAATGCTGGCTGTCCCCATTAGTCAGCGGCTATTCCTGCAAGCAGCATGACAAGGCTTGCGATACCACTTCCCCAGGTTTGAAGGAAAGTGGAGGAGGCTTTTTCATCCTGCTTTTTTGGTTTGTCCGGATGCTGGCCGGTGCTGCAGCAGGCTTTGTTGTCTGTATTGTTTGTATTAGTCATACGCTTATCTGTTTTAATGTGTGAAAAAGGAAATGATGCCTGTGATAATGAGGATGCACCCTGAAACCAGCCCGGTACTATGCTCCAACCTGTGCCAGTTGAAACGGTGCAGGCCTTTCTGTGCGAGGTACACCCAAAAGGTGATCCCCAACACGGAAACGATGGTGTAGAGCAAGCCCACTGTCAGGATCATCGGCCATCCCTGAGTCCCTGCCATCAGAAAGTAGGCTTCAATTTCCAGGCAGGGCGAAAGAAACATCATAAATACCAGCAAGGTCACTACTTGTGTTGCTCCGGTCTGGTTCAGCTTCTGCTTTTCATTGAAGTGAAAATGATGGTGCCTGTGGTGTTGGATGATGAAATAAAACCCAATGGCAATGAGCAAAGCAGGAATGACCCAACGGTGTAACTGTTCAGCGTTTCTGCCAGTGACAGGCTGAATAAGCCCAGAAACACTCCGAGCAAAAAGGTACTCAATGAATGAGCCAAAGCTACCATAGCCGCAATGCGAACCGTCTTGCTACCTTGCCAGCCAAACTTTTCTTTCAGTGCCAGCACCGGCAGTCAGTGGCTGGGAATCAGCCCGTGGAGGAGGCTGAGCATGATGGTCCCGGTGAGTAAAGTGGTCATTGTATGGTGTCAAATTATTTTTTGAATCGATCTATTATTACCTTCAGGTCTTCAGGTATTTCCATGGGCAAAAGGGGAGGAACATTGGCTCCTCCGGTATTGCCTACAGGTACCTTTCCCACAAAAGACTTTACCCCTCCCACAAAAAGCCTGAGTATCTGCCCCCGGATTTCTGTCCAATCCTTGATCATGAAGCCAAACCGGAGCATGAGCCAATGCGCTTCCGAGTGCTGGTATGGATAGGGCTGACCAAGGACGTGCGCCCGCTCCAGATGTCGCCAGGCTTCCCGAAGGTGACCCCTGGCGAGTTTTTCTTTATACAGAACGAGCTCCTGCTTAAAAAAAGACTTGAGGCCTTTAGGCATTGTGGTGTTAAATCCATCTTCTTACCCGCTTCTCATAAGCAAAATAATCATCACCAAAAACACTCTCCAGCACCTTTTCTTCCAGTCCAACACGGACAAATACAATCAAGAAACCAAGTAATAGCAGAACACCTGAATAGATACTGGGAATGCAAAGAAAAAAGCCAATCAGTGTGATTAGTTGCCCCAGATGAACCGGATTTCTGGATTTAGAATAAATGCCAGTTGAGAGTAGCAACCAGCCTTTTGTTTCACTTCCTCTATTCAATCTTTGTTGATTTTTTGCTGAGATAACGATCAGGAAGGCTAGCGACATGAGTCCAATAGCTGCCCAGCTCAACCAATGACTTTTCAATGCCTCAAATGGCACAATGTATTGATGGTAAACCTCCGGGTATAACGAGAAAACTGTCATTAGCACTATTACCAATAACCATATCAGGTTGTTCAATAAGGTAACAGTTTTAAGTTTAGGTGGCTTTTTCTTCTTTTTGGAAGCGTACATTAAAAATGTAAGTAAAAAGTAAAGGAGGAAAAACACCGGCAGAAATATTCTTAAATGTATCATAGGTTTTCATTTTTAGGTTTGGTAAATAGTAAAGTGATGATGCCTCCTAAAGCACCAATCAGGGAAGCTATTAAAATACTGATTTTGGACACTTTGACCAATTCAGGATCGCTAAATGCCAGGTTGGTGATGAACAGCGACATGGTAAAACCTATTCCGGCTATCATGCCCATGCCAATAATGTGCCCCCATCTTAAAGAGATATGCAATTCTGCTATACCCAACTTTTCTCCGATAAAGGCAAAGAGACTGATCCCCAGTACTTTCCCTACTGCCAGACCCAATAATATACCCAGGCCAAGAGAACCTGATACGACCTCCAAAAAGCTAACATCCAGTTTCACGCCTGCATTGGCAATGGCGAAAATAGGAATAATGAAAAAGGCATTAAAATCAATCAGTGCATTTTCCAGTTTCAGTAATGGAGGCTTTGCGTTTTCAGTATCCTTTTTGATGTCTTTGAGTATTTTCCCCTGGCGAACATCCTGCAACGGGTCACGGGTTTCAATATCCGTTTCTTCCAGTCTTTCTACATTTCTGGCGGTGCGATCTTTCAATAATTTACTGTCTAATTTAGGTTTTACAGGAATGGTAATGGCAAAAAGCACTCCGGCTATGGTAGGGTGAACGCCTGAATTCAGGAAGCAATACCAAAGCCCTACGCCTCCCAAAAGGTACCAGAACAAGTTTTTTATGCCCAATCGATTGAACAGCATTAAAAGGATAAAAATCCCTGCCCCGGTTCCCAGGTATAACCAACTCAGTTGGTTGCTATAAAACAGCGCAATCACGAGTATGGCCCCCAGATCATCTGCTATGGCCAGAGCCACCAAAAAGATTTTAAGCTGGGCTGGCACTCTTCTACCCAATAACCCGATTATACCCAAAGAATACGCAATATCTGTTGCCATCGGAATTCCCCAGCCATTGATATTTACTGTCCCTGAATTAAGCATTGTAAATATTATGGCAGGCATTGCCATTCCACCGAGCGCTGCCAGGAGCGGCATAGAAGCTTTCTTAAAGGATGACAATTCACCTACCATTATTTCCCGCTTAAGCTCCAAACCGGCCACCAGAAAGAATATGGCCATTAGCCCGTCATTGATCCATTCCTCGATGGTCAGACCAAAAGTAAAATGCTCAGATAGCTCAAAGAGAAATTCATCTTTAAGGTAGTGATGGTAAGCATCCGCCCATTGAGAATTACCTAAAATCAGGGCTAAAATAGTAGCTGCAATTAAAAGTAAACCACCTGAAGTTTCTCTATTTAGAAACCTTCGGGCTGTTTGCTGGATATATGCTATTGTTGACTGATTATTTTTTATTGACCGATCCATTGCCTTGCTGACTCTTTTTCATTCCTGTCAAAGTAACGGATTTCCGCATTGGTAAACGGTTTCATAAATTGGGTAATCCAATCCTGCCATTTCTTTTCGCCTACCATGGCTATCTTTTCATAATCTTTAGCATGAGACAAATCCATTTTCGCATCTGCCCATAAACCCTCTATACTCCAACCGGTGAAGTTTTCCATTTCAAAATACCACCGTACTTTTTTTCCTGTTTTTAATATATTATGAATCAATGGATGGATCTTTTCCATATCCAGTTCGGTAAGATTTCCATCTGCTTTTGTACAGATAATATTATCTCTTGTCAATTCCAGTATTTGTAGCATAGCTTTTTAATTTTTTAGTAGGTTCTACATGAATATGGACATCAATTATTTGGGGAATGTTTTCAACCAGGCTTTCTTTTACCTTGTGTGCTACCTGGTGTCCTTCATCTACTGACAGCTTGCCATCTACCCAAATATGAAGGTCAACGTGGAACGCAGGCCCCATTTTTCTGGAATGGCATTGCTCCACTTTTTCAACCTCTGGTATTTGCTCGGCAAGATGGGTTACCTCCTTATGAAATTCAGGTTCCAGCTCTTCATCTAATAATTCACCAATGGCAGGGCGGCCAATCCCGTAGGCATTGTAAATGATAAAAGCTGCTGCGATAAGTGCCGCGTAATCATCAGCTACCTCATATCCTTCACCACCCCATAAAGCAATGGATATTCCTATGAATGCCGCTACAGAAGTAATGGCATCACTTCGATGATGAAAGGCATCTGCTTTTACTGCTCCACTTTGTATTTCTTCGCCAGTTTTCAACACAAAGCGATATAGCAATTCCTTAGTAACCACCACTACTACTAAAATAATTAGCGTATATGGTGCCGGAGTTTTATGTGGACTTTGAATATGGGCAATACTGTCTTTTATAATGATAAAGGCTGCCCCCACAAGTGCCAGTGAAATTCCAAGTGCCACCAAAGCTTCCGCCTTACCGTGCCCATACGGATGGTTTTCATCCGCTGGCTTGGTTGACCATCTCAAGCCTAACCAAAGCATACCGGAAGTTACCACGTCTGTCCCTGATTCTATTGCGTCAGCTATAAGTGCATAAGAGTGGCCAAAAATTCCTCCCAGAGCCTTTACAATAGCCAATAGTGCACTCACAACAATACCTGTCAGGGTGGTTTTCAACCCTTTTTCAGAGATAGCATTGGGATTTCTTTTATTTTCCTTCATTATTATTCATTAAATTCAACACAATCTTCTGTCGGTTGATATACTCCCGCCCCTTGCTGATATACCACTGATGCACCCAGATGACCTGCATAGCCTAAGCCAAAGGCTCCTATAATCAACAAAATGGTTATTGCATGAACCAATAATTTATTTTTGGAGATGATTTTTAAATACAGTACCCATTCTGTAAACATGGCCGTACTGTATGTAATTGCTGAGGCATAAGCATACCATTGGTGCTCGCCAAGCATTTGTGGATCGCATATTTTACGAACTACCACATTGTAAGCCAATGACCCTGTGTAAATAGCTATCCAAATAGTAACGGTTCCTATCATCAATAAGCCTGCTCGGCAGTATTGCAGGAATTTTCGCTGTTCACCGCTGGCAAAGTAAATAACCAGGCAGACAAGCGTTGCTAAAAGAAGAAAGGCAATAGGAAAATGAACGGACAGAGGATGCCAGGTTTCTGTCCGCCATATTGATGGAATATCACCCATTACTCACTAAGAATTTCAACATGAATTGGATCCAATCTTTTACCTTTCTTTTCTAATTCCACCTCTACTTTGGTGCCTTCAGAAAGCATATCAAAGGAAACTTCATTTCCATTTTTTGATAGCTTGGTCTGATCAGTAAAATACAATTCAAGTAGTTTGTCATCGGGAGTCCTGACATATATTTCTTTTTCTTCCGGTTCGACTTCTTCAGCAACACCGGTATAGGTTCCTGATTCTACTAAATCAGTCTCTTTGTTTTCTCCACAAGATTGTAGCATTATCACCCCAAAAACCAGGGCGATACTCATCATTACTGCTTTTCTCATTTGATTCATCATTTTACTTAGATTTAAATTAAACATTGATTTACTTCTTATTTTCATCTCTCTCGTTCCTAGATAATATATGGCCAGAATTCATCATGTCCTAGCTAACTTCAATATCCTTACAGCCCCTCTCATCACAAAAGCAAAAACAATCCCTCCAATAGCCAAATCAGGCCATTTGCTTTCCAGCAAATAAACCAATACCCCGGCTAGGATCACTCCTCCATTTACTACAATGTCATTGGAAGTGAATATGGCACTGGCCTGCATATGGGCCTCCTCACTTTTGGCTTTGTTGATCAGCCAGAGCGAAACCAAGTTGCCAATGAGGGCCAGTACCGATATGATGATCATCCACTGAAAAAGTGGTGTTTCACTTTGGCTAAAAAACCTCCGTAAGACTTCTGAAAAGCCTAATAGTGCCAATCCCATCTGAAAATAACCACTGATTTTGGCTACCTTTTTTTTGCGAGCCATTGCTGCTCCAACAGCAAATAAGCTCAGGCCGTAGACTATGGAGTCTGCCAGCATATCCAGAGAATCAGCCACTAAACCCATAGAGCGGGAAATCCAACCGGTAGTCATTTCTACAACAAAGAAACCGAAATTGATGCCCAACACACACCAAAGTATTTTTCGCTGTTGAGTATCATCAATAGTAGATGGTAAATCAACATTCTCCTCCGTTTTTTCCAGCCTCTCGTTAAAGTTCAATGCTGTTATAGCCTGATGGATTTCATCTACTTTTTCGGTATGATAGACTTTTAATTTACGATTAGGTATATCAAAATCTAAATACTTCACACCATTAAAAGGTCCTAATTTCATGCGGATTATCTGCTCCTCTGAGGGGCAGTCCATTTTGCTGATGTGGAAGGTGGATTTTTTCAAAATATGTAGTTAAACTTTTGGGTTTTGATGAATATCCTAAATGCAAACTGTTATAGACTTTCAATAACTGCTTTTAACTTTGACTGAATTTCTTCAGCAATGCCTTCCAGATCTTTATTCTCTACGGCCTGCATAGATGCTACCGGATCCACTGCTGCTATTTCTACGCTATCATCGCTTTGTTGGACGATTACATTGCAGGGCAGCATTGCCCCAATTTTATCTTCGGCTAATAATGCCTTGTGTGCGAAGGGCGGATTACATGCACCGAGAATCTTGTAAGGACGAAAATCTTCATCCAGCTTTTTCTTCAGAGTTTCTTTTACATCAATTTCAGTAAGGATACCGAACCCTTCCTCTTTCAGAGTCTCTGTTACTTTTTGAATCGCTTCTTCGAAGCTTATATTTTCCAATGTTTTTTCGTGATAATATGTCATGTGTGTCATATTTTTTGTTATCATTGTTTTCATTATATGAATTTTGCTCAGCAAAGTCCGTAACTATTGTTACAAGGTGAAGGACCCTGTCCAGCTAATGAAAGCAGTTGACTATGTCTTCAATTTTCACCGATTCTACTTTTTATAAGCCAACAACCTCAATGCATTAAATACTACTACCAAAGTAGAACCTTCATGGATGAGTACGGCAGGACCTATAGTTGCAATACCAGAAATTGTCAGTGGAATTAAAATACCTACAATTCCCAGACTTATCCACAGGTTTTGTTTGATGATACTCTTAGCATTTCTGCTCAGTGCGATGGCAAAAGGCAGTGTTTCCAGCTTATCGGCCATCAGGGCAATATCGGCTGTTTCCAGGGCCACATCACTGCCTGCTGCCCCCATGGCAATCCCCACAGTACTATTGGCCATGGCCGGTGCGTCATTTACGCCATCACCCACCATCGCCACTTTGGATTCATTTTTTTTGAGCTTTTTAATCGCTTCTACCTTTTCTTCCGGCAGCAAGCTGCCCCAGGCATCCGTGAGACCGATCTCTTTGGCCACTGCATCGGCTACTTTCTGGTTATCACCCGTAAGCATGATCATACGCTTGATACCAATCTTTTTGAGCTGCTCCAGGGTATTTTTAGCTTCCTTTCTGGGCGTATCCATCAGGGCAATGATACCAATGTAGTGGTCATTCTGACGGATCAGCATTGTGGTATTTCCATCTGATTCCAGTGACTTAACCTTTTCTTCCGTTTCCTTCTCTGGCTTATTGTCATCCAGGGATTCAAACAGGTCCAGATTGCCGATGTATACTTTGTCATCACCCAAGGTAGCCTTAATCCCCTTACCAAGCACCGCTTCCAGGTCTTTCGCATCAGGCACATCAGCACCATCCAATCGCTCTTTCCCATCCCGTACCACGGCTTTTGCCAGGGGGTGGTCGCTCAGGCTTTCTACAGCTACTGCTATTTTCAACAGTTCGTCCTCTTTTACATCACCTACAGCAACTACTTCAGTGAGCTTAGGCTTTCCTTCTGTTAATGTTCCGGTTTTATCAAAAGCCAGGGCGGTGAGTACACCCAAATCTTCCAACGGACGGCCGCCCTTGATAAGCACCCCGCTTTTGGCTGCCCGGGCTACTCCACTTAGCACTGCACTAGGGGTCGCAATGGCCAAAGCGCAAGGGCTGGCAGCCACCAATACAGCCATTGCACGGTAGAAGCTTTCGCTAAAACTTTCATCAATGACCAGAAAAGCAAAATTGAGCAACACGACCAGTACCAATACAGAAGGCACAAAATATTTCTCAAATTTATCAGTAAGGCGCTGTGTAGGTGATTTCTGGGTCTGGGCTTCATTCACCAGTTTCACCAGGCGGGAGAGCGTAGAGTCCTTTGCTACTTTAATCACTTTGATTTCCAGCGTATTGTTGCCATTTATGGTACCCGAAAATGCACGGTTCTCATCTTTGATATCATCTTCCTGTGACCAGTCTTTATCGGGATTATCCACCGGTTCTTTATCTACCGGCACACTTTCCCCGGTGATAGGCGCCTGATTCACGCTACTTTGTCCACTAATTACCACCCCATCAGCAGAAATCTTACTGTTGGGCTTCACCACAATGATGTCACCAATGCTCAATTCCTCAATACCGACTTCTTCGGTCTTACCATTTCTCTTGAGCAATGCCGTTTTAGGAGCGAGTTCTGCCAAAGCAGCAATGGATTTACGGGCTTTGTTCATGGCGTAGTGTTCCAGTGCATGGCCCATGCTGAACAGGAATAACAATAAGGCGCCTTCCGCCCATTCGCCAAGAATAGCCGCTCCAATGGCAGCCACGAGCATCAGGAAATCAATTTCAAAGCCTCCTTTGGCCACTGTTTGAATGGCTTCTTTGGCTGTAAAATAGCCGCCAAAGAAATAAGCTCCGATATAAAGTGAAAGACTTACCCAGGAAGGCACAGCTTCGATATAAGTAAGCCCAAAGCCAATACCTAATAATGCTCCGCAGATAATGGAAAAGATCAACTCTGTATTTTTACCGAAAATACCGCCATGCGAATGATCATGATCTTCACCTTCCTCATGGACATGTTCCTTATTACCTTCCTTTTGATCTTCGCCTTTTTCAGTTTCTTTTACCTGCTCAAGAAAACGTTCAGCACTCACCTGCGTATCGGGCATATCAAGCCCGTCTTTTCTCAGGGCTTTCAGGATTTCGGCTTCATCTGTTTTGGCGGTATCATACTCTACCCGCACCATGCCTGATGCCGATACAGAGGCTTCCATAATACCCGCTATACCTCGGAGACCACGCTCAATGTTACGAGCATGGCGTGTATGACGAATACCATCTACTTCTATGAGTTTATGTCCAAATTTTCGTGTGATTTCTGCCCCGGTTTGCTCGGCCAGCGACTGAATGCGGTCTATAGAGATCAACTCAGGGTCGTAGTGAAAGCATAGCTGGGGTACGCCATTGTCTGTTTCGTCTGCTATATGCACTTTTTCCAATCCCTCTTTGTTTTTAAGACGCTCGATGAGTTTTGCCACACATTGGTCCTTCTCATCGGGGACTTCTGGCAGGAGGAGCGGTATTTTTATTTGTAGTTTTTTCATTTTCTAATATTTTTCTTTTTTAAAAAAGGGAAATGCTGTGAAATCAATAATAGAATAAGCAAAGCGGATGTGACACTCACGATAAGGTACATGCCATATCCAATAGCAATTCCTACAGCAGCAGTGACCCAAATAGTAGCTGCGGTTGTCAAACCTGAAATGAAATTTTTGGATCCATCTCTGAAAATAATACCCGCCCCCAGGAAGCCAATGCCTGAAACAATATTGGCAACAATTCGGGTCTGATCTGCAACTTCAATGTGGGAGTTGATAATTGTGACTAAAGCCGCACCCAGGCAAACGGCAGCATACGTTCTGATTCCTGCGGCATGCCCGTCAATTTCCCTGTCGAGTCCTATCAAAACACCAAGTACCAGGGCAACAAGTAGTCTGGGTATGAGCGTTATTTCAGTTTGAAAATCCATTGTTAATATTTTGTGTTATAAAACATAATAGTCTGTCGGTTTTTTCTTTTCAGGAACATCCGTTTCTCCAATCATTTGCTTGATGTTTATTTCTATCGTTTCCGCCAGGTCTGTCATGGGCGTGTCCAAAGGCTGGTTCTCAAAAGGATCCTGCATGAGAATGGAGGTTTTTTCGATGGCAATAAAAATGATCGGTATACCAATAGTCAGGCCTATTTCTACTGCCAGGTATTCATCTGATAAGCCAAACGGTAGCATGGTAGCAAACACATAAATGATCAAATGGATCAACAGGCTGTGTGCTTTGGGGAAGACCGTGTTTTTTATGCGTTCGCACTTGCCCATAGAATCACATAACTTGGCGATGATGCTATCGATTTGCACCTGCTGAAAATCATTAACCATCTTTTTTTTCTTTGCCTTCAGTAAGGTTTCAGAATGTTCTGACAATAAAGCATTTGGAATATTAAAAGCTTCGGTCTTATTGGATTCTTTATATTTAATGACCCTGTGGGAAAAAGGTAGTTTTCTTAGTGATTCCCCAAGCGCATAGCACCAAATGATCTGACGATTGGCCATTTCCGCAACCAGGGCTTCATAGCTATCGTTGCCTCTTTTAAAAAATGAAACACACTGCCGAACCAGTGTCCTGGAATCGTTTACAATAGCACCCCATATAATACGGGCTTCCCACCACCGCTCATAGGCTTGATTGGTTCGGAAACCCAACAGTAAGGCTACCGCAGTACCAAAAACAGCAGTGACGCCAATAGGAACCGAAATTTTGTCAAGAAATCCGTATTGATCGAAAATACCTACCACGACCGCATAGGAGGAGATAAGTACAATATCAACCTTAATGGTTTTGATAAAGTCAAGTATGGATATTCTTTTATTTAAGAGCATTTTAATTCAGTTTTGTTGATCTGATTTTGGTTTTATGGTTACTCCAAAAATAGAGCAACAGCATGAGCACCAGCAGCGCTACTTGTGCCGCTACTGTTTCAATAGTGGGATATATCCCCAGCAAATCTACACTCACCGATACAGGAAAACCGGTAACGGATAGCCAGCCGGCTTCCTGAATGGAATGAACGCCTTTACCGATCAGAATTAATGCCAGTAAGGTAATTGCCCAGGCCGAATAGCGAAACAACTGCCGAACAGGTATCTTCTTTGAATACCTTACAAACAGGACAGCAAACAGGGAGATCATTACAAAAGCAGCCAAAACCCCCAATCCAATAGATGATTGATGAGCCGGTTGTGTTTCCAGGCTGATAGCCTGTAAAAACAATATGGATTCAAAGGCCTCACGAAACACAACCATAAAGGAGAAAAAAGCAATACCAAACATCTTGTCTTTTTTTAGTTGCTTGCCTATTTTTTCTTCGATAAACTTTTTCCATTTTTTGGCATGTGAGTGGTCATGCAGCCAGAACCCAACGAAAGCCAGGACGATCACTGCCACCAGCGAGATCATTCCTTCCATGATCTCCCGGTTTTTACCACTTATACCAATCACCCAATCGGAGAAAAACCATCCGGCCACTCCTAACAGTATGGCGGTTATCCACCCTCCGTGCACCCAGGGTATAGCCTTTTTTAGTCCTGATGAACGAATGAGGGCCAGGATGAGGGCCAGGATCAAAAATGCTTCCAGCCCCTCTCGCAACATAATGGAAGCTGACAGTGCGAAGGATAGCCAATAATTAAGTTTTTTGTCCTGCATGAGTTCCTCTGCCTGCCCCAGCATGGCAAGGCCATTGTCAATTTCCTTCTCAACTTGTGCTTTATCACCTTTATTTTCGATTACCTCACGAATCTTAAACATTTGCTGCTCCAGGCGGGCTGTAAAAGCAGGGGCATTGGCCTTTAGTCTTGCCTCCGAAGGCTCGATACCCTCCAGGTAAGCTGCCAGGGCATCTTCACGTGCAGAGGAGTAGCTGCCGGATGTATAATTTTGCAAGGCACTTTTTAAATAATTTCTTGCTTTATCAAGCGAATATTTTTGTGCATTATCCCCGGGAGATTGTGTTCTCAGTGCAGTTAACAACAGCTCTTTGTCAGCGCTATCATTATTGCTCAGCCGTTTGACCAATTCCACATCAGAGAGGGTAGCCACCTCCTCTAAATTCACTGTATTGTTTGCCCGATCAAACTTCTGTTGCAGCTCGCTATTTTTGTCAGCTTGAGGTGTAAAGCGGAGGGCTTTTATATAAAATGCCAAATCCCAAATCTCTTTATCGGATAAGGTGGCAAAACTCTGCATGGCAGTGCCTTCCACACCCAGTTTTATAGTGTTATATGCCTGAAAGGACGAGATTTCCTGCATCAGGGTATCGTTGAGAAAATTGGTAGGAGCTGGTTTTAAGCCAGCTGCCAACTTACCGTCTCCCGCTCCATTCACTCCATGGCAGGAAGTACAATTCTGTACATATAAGCTTTTTCCGTTTTTGAGATCAGGCCATATCAGGGGAGCCGTTTTAAGACCGGTAGTTTTGATAATATCTTGTCTGGTCTGCTGGGCTAAGTTATAAATACTTTGATGCGGAGCTTTTTTTTCTATCTGCTTACCTAATTCTTTTAACTGCGACAGCATACGGAGTTTATCATCCTGTGGCAGCTTACTTTCTTCAATGAGTACATACACTTTGTCACTGAATTCCTGCATTTCTGCAAACTCGCCTTCGTCTATTACTTCGCCATTTTGCACTGCTGCGGTATAATCCCTTGAAATGTAGTCCAGCAAATGAATGCTAGTTCGCAGGTTGCTATCATCCTGGCTTGCCATTGCGTTGTATGGAAAAATGCAAAGCAGTACACCTACCGTAAAAATTGTATATAATGAGTTTCTTATCATTTCTATTTAGTCCTTTAAAACCTCTCTAATTACATTTAGCTATCTATTAAACACACTACAATTTGGTTTAAAACTTCATTTTCTGGATTCTGATAGCATTCAAAATAGCCAGAAAGGCCACACCTACATCTGCAAACACAGCTTCCCACAAAGATGCTAACCCTATGGCTCCCAGGATCATCACTATTAATTTCACCCCGAAGGCCAGGGCAATATTCTGCCAGACTACATTACGTGTAGATCTACCTATTTTTATAGCCCTTGCAATTCTTGAAGGCTGATCTGTCTGGATGACCACATCGGCCGTTTCAATCGCCACATCACTTCCGAGCCCACCCATGGCTATCCCCACATCACTGACTGCCAAAACGGGTGCATCGTTGATCCCGTCACCCACAAAAGCAATGCTGGCTGATGGATCTTTCTTCATTTCCTCCACCTCATGAAGCTTATCTTCCGGTAACAGGCCGCCTTTGGCTTGTTCTAAGCCCAATTCGTTTCCAATTTTTTCGGTAATAGACGGCTTGTCGCCCGACAGCATAATGATTTTCTTAATGCCGGCATTATGCATTTGCCTTACAGCTTCTACCGCATCTTCTTTCAATTGGTCGGCAATGGTAACATAGCCGGAAAATTGATCATCAATGGTGATCATCACGATAGATTCAACGATGGTATCTGTCTCCGATGGGACATCAATGCCATGAGCTGTCATTAATGCTTTATTGCCTACTAAAACAGTTTTATTATTAACCTTACCTTTTAATCCTTTTCCACCTATTTCGCTTACCTCAGAGGCTGTATGATTCTGCCCATTTAATTCATACTCCATAATGGCACGTGCAATCGGGTGGGTCGACTGCTCCTCCAGGGCCAACAGATAGGACATCATTTCATTTTCGGAAATACCTACCGGTCTGATCTCTTTGATCTTAAACACCCCTTTGGTAACGGTGCCTGTTTTATCCATAACCACTGTATTTACTTTAGTTATGGCATCAAGAAATGAGGCTCCCTTAAACAGGATACCGTTTCTTGAGGCTGCACCTAATCCCCCGAAATAGCCCAGTGGAATAGAAATTACCAGTGCACAAGGACAGGAGATTACCAGGAAGATAAGCGCTCTGTATAACCAATCCTGGAATACGTAATTATCTACAAAAAAGTAGGGGAGAACGGTGAGGCAGATGGCAAGAAATACCACGATAGGGGTATATACCCGGGCAAACTTTCTGATAAAAAGCTCCGTTTTTGATTTCCTTGCCGTGGCATTTTGTACCATATCCAATATCCGGGCAATGGAGCTGTCGTTAAATTCTTTGGTCGTTTCCAGTTCTATTACGCCTTCAAGGTTGATGCTTCCCGCAAAAACCTTATTTCCTTTATATATAGTGTCAGGTTTACTTTCCCCTGTTATGGCTGCCGTATTGACGCTGGCCTTTTCAGACAAAAGGATGCCGTCTAAAGGTATTTTTTCTCCTGTTCGCACCTGAACCTTTTCCCCGATATGCACCGTTTCCGGGTTTACCTCTACAAAATCATTGTCCCGATATACCAAAGCGATATTAGGCCGTACATCGAGTAAGGCCTTTATATTGCCTTTAGCCCGTTTCACCGCAGCATTTTGAAAGAGTTCACCTACCGCATAAAACAACATCACGGCTACACCTTC
Source organism: Echinicola vietnamensis DSM 17526 (assembly GCF_000325705.1). Taxonomy (NCBI): domain Bacteria; kingdom Pseudomonadati; phylum Bacteroidota; class Cytophagia; order Cytophagales; family Cyclobacteriaceae; genus Echinicola; species Echinicola vietnamensis. Next base: position 5,349,799 of record NC_019904.1, read on the forward strand.
CGGGTATTCACCGATGGCAAACGCTCCTAATGTAGCAATGGACATCAGGAAGAATTCAGTGAAAAAATCACCTTTCCTGATGCTTTCCCAGCCTTCTTTGATCACGGGAAAGCCCACAGGAGCATAGGCTAAACCGTACCATACAGGGCGAACCCACCCCTTAAAAAATGGTAGTAGATTAAAGTAGTCCAGTGAGATACCGACTATCAGCATTGCAAAACTTACTATTGCCGGAACATACGTTCCTAACTTCATTTTACTTTCAGAATTTCCGGTGGATACCTTCTTTTTATTAAGATCTCTCAGATTTATTTTTTTCTTTTTTGTCATAATGCAAACAGTTCAAAATGGTTTTGCTTCGAAGGATATTTTTAGCCACTGCATTGTGAACAAACACCCTTTACTACCAGGTTGGCTTCTTCTGCCTGATGGTTGGGTGGTAGGACAATTTCTGGTATTTTATAGCTGTACAGGCATTTGGTTTCCCCACATTTTCTGCAATGAAAATGCAAGTGCAGATCTCTTTCTATTTCACATTTACAACCTGTTTCGCATAAAGCATACTTAGGCACTCCGGTACCATCATCAATGCTATGCACCAGTCCATTATCTTCAAAAGCTTTTAGCGTTCTGTAGATGGTAGTTCTATCAGATTTCACAAAGTCCCTGTATAGATCAGTAAGACTTACTGCTATTTCGTGATCCAACAAGTACTCTAGCACAAGCAGTCGCATGGCCGTGGGTTTTATTTTATGTTGCAATAGGTTTTCTTCCAGTTCTTTTATAGTGCTCATAGCTCATTTTTTCTAAGTATTACCTGTGTAAACTGAATCTTTAGTGTTTTACCTATTTCCGGTAAAATTGATTTCAGGCCGATTTCGTTTGTGTCAACATCTCCGGTAGCGCTTAGCCTACAGGCTATGGCCTCACCTCCGTTAAAGTGTTTCAGGTTGCCTGAAAGAATTACCTCAAATGTTCTACTTCCCACTATGACTTTTAAAGGCCAGCTAAATGAAATAGGTAAATGCGGCTGGCTAATAAAATCCTCAGCGGGGATCATTCCGGTAAAGGATATCAAAGATTCTTCATCAGCAACATTGTTAATTTGTTCATTTAAATAACCGATACCAGTATTCATTGTTTTTATATTAAGTCTACCTGAAATTTCTTTGGTATTGTAATCTAACACAAGAAACAGCTTATGGCTTTCTGCAATTATTTTTTCATCATCTATTTCGGCCACCATGACGATATGCCCCTCGGTAGTCCGGTAAAGGGATTGGCCAACAGCCAGCCATGTTGGACCAAAAAATAATAGCATAATAAATAATTTCTTCTCCATGGTTAACGACCATTTAAATTTTCTTCGATGTAATTGAGCGCTTCAGGTATATCAAGTTCACGCGTACCATTTCCTGTACGGATATAAAAGTGTGAACGGTCGTCCTGATGCAGATAGACCGGAGAGTGCGCATGTTTAATCTCAAGATGACAGACATCAAGCCCTTCTATTTGGTAAAAAGAAACATCTACCAGAGAGCAATAATTTGTCCCTAATTTGGTGGAGATCAGTTGCATTATATACTGCTCAAAACCATCTCGTCCCGGTTTTTTCAAACAACGGTAGTTCTCGACCAAACCAAGTGGTTTACCCTCGTCATCAATACCAATAAAAAGATTCCCTCCCCGGGTGTTCATAAACCCTGCAATTGTTTTTGCTACTACATCTTCCATTGCCTTATCCCTCCATCTGTTTTGTCCGGGAATAGAGTATGGAATTAAGAAAATCCAGAATATAAGGATAAGCCACAGGATCCACCAAATCCAGTGCATTCCTCAGAAATACCAATCATACATCATAACTGTAGATTTTAGGGTTAAACATTTATTTACATTTCGGACACCAACTCCCCTGAACTACACTATCAGCAGTAGCCTGGAAACGATGACCGTTTTTACACTGCCACCTGAGTGTCGTTTTGGAGTTTATGTATTCCCTGGAAATACATTTACCTCCCTTTACTTTAGCCAGGGATTGCATCTTCTCTATTCCGTGTGGAACGTTGTTAGCACATACAGGACACCAGCTTTTTCTGATTTTCACACTAAAAGGGGTGGCCTGCCATTGATGACCTTTTGCACATTGCCACCACAATTTGGACTTGCTGTTGATATATAAATCTGATAAACAAAGTCCGCCACGTTCCCTGGCTAATTGCTGCATTTCTTCAATAGGAGTTGACATAACTACTTCATATCAAATCTTTTGATAGACTTTCCGGTCTTTATTCTGTAGGCATCCTCTATTTCAGAGATGTAAATAATGCCATCGCCCGGATCAGGCGTTTGGGCTTTTCCGCATATCAATTGCACGGCTTTTTCCATTTCTTAATTTTGGCACACAAGCTCCAGCTTTACTATCGGGCTATCGGTAAAATGAAAGTCCAGGGAAGGAGAAGCATCAGGGTCTTTATGAGCACCTGTTCCCTCACCTTTGGAGACTGTAACGCTTTCAAATCCTGCATCTCGCAGAGATTCTACCACTACCTGCACTCTTTTCGGTTTTATAAATGCTTTTATTTCTTTCATCTTTTTTTCTGTTTTTTGGATTATTTAATTCTTATTCAAAGTTGACAATGGGCAAAAGGCAGTTGGCCAACTAATCCTGCCAACTGCCCTTTGCCAACTGATTTAGTGGCTATGAGAAGTCTGGCTTTTCTTCATTTCAGAAATCAGGTAATAGGCATTGTTCCAGGCAACCTGGGTACCATCCGGAAGCGGCTCCAACAATTTAATTTCTACCCAACCGTCTTCATTAATACCTGTTCGTACTTCCACTGCTTTAAATGCCCATTCGGTCTTCCCATCTTCTTCATGTGCTTCTGCCATAAAAATATAAGGCTTGCCTTCTTCTTCTATAATGGCGCTTTCAGGTAAGGCCTTTACCTGAGTATTTCCGGTACGTATTTTACCATTGATGTACATCCCCGGGATCAGAAAATCTTCCTTTTGATCTATTTCTGCATGTACATGTACGGCTTTTGGCTTTTGTTCAAATTGTTTTCCTACTGAATAAATTTTGGCAGTCAACGTATTTCCCGGAACAGATTCCACAGTAAAAGACAACTTTTGTCCTTTTTTCACTTTGTGAACATCCTTTTCAAAGACCATTAGGTCGGCATGGATATGGTCTATGTTGACGATCATAAACATCACTGTTTGAGGATCAACATACTGTCCCAGTTGAACTTTTACCTTTTCAACGTAGCCTTTGATCGGGCTGACCACAGGCACGTACTCATAGATGTCTCCTCCTTGAATATTCTCAATATTCAAGTTCAGTTGTTTTAACTGGGCTTCATAGCCTTTCACTTCTCCCTTCATGGAATTGTAATCAGCCAATGTTTCCTGATAAGTTTTCCCGGAACCTACTTCTTCCTCATACAGTCTTTTTTGCCGTTGCATTTCCTTTTCCAGATATTGAAACCGACTATATGCCTTTACATAATTAGTTTGCAAGTTCGTCAGGTTAGGGTGGGAGAGGTATGCCAACACCTGTCCTTTTCTCACCTTGTCTCCCTCTATCACTTTTATGGAGTTTACATTTGCTCCCAGGATGGCCGTAACTGTCGCCTCATGCTGGGGTGGAACTTCTAACTGGCCATTGGCTTCTACCACGCCCGATAGTGAACGGGTGGGTATTGTGTCAATCTTGATGCCCAGACTTTCAAATTTAAGATTCGAAAGGTGGACCTCGGCCATGCCTTCCTCATTATGACCTTCCTCTTCATGTCCTCCTTCATTATGCGCTTCATGGGAAGCTTCTCCCGCCTTATCAGCCGAATTGCTTTCGCATGCCGTAAATACCGATACTATCAGTACCAGCGCTAGTATATATATGATCTGCTTTTTCATTATACTTATATTTTTAATCTGATAATTTATCCAGGTTTTATTAAATGCTTAATTTGATGTTTTTAAGAAGTATTCCAGTTGGTAGCGGCTATCCAGGTAGTTGCCAAAGGCATCCCAGGAGTCCACTTCTATGCGAATGGCATCTCTGATGTTTTGCAGGAAGGCCACATAATCAATAGCACCTTCCCGATAGGCGGTAATAGCCCCTGACCGCTGATCTGCTGCCAGCGGGAGCGCTTCATCACGGTAATAGACCCAGGAGTTGTGCCATTTCAAATATTTTTCCTTGGTATTCTGATAAGCAGTGTTGATTTCCAGTTGGGTTTGTCGCAGGTTTTGGCTGGCTATATTCCTTTGGATCTTTGCAGACTGTGTCCTTCCAAGTTCAGGTCCGAACAATAATGGAATGCGTATCCCAATCTGATACTGATAAAATCCCGACTGTCCGGCAATTTGCTGCCGGCCATACTGACCTTGCAACTTTGGAAGAAACTGCGAGCGCCTCTCTTTGATCGTGGCATCCGCTACATTTACCCGTTGTTTTGAAACATTAAGTAAAGGATGACTCATAAGTGAATCAACAACATAATTCAGGGGTCGATCCAACTGGTTGGCCGGAATATCCGGTACTGTAAACAGGGTGTCATTGGCAAACCAGAGATTGAGGCGTTGCAGTGAACTCAAATAATCCCGATAAGCCTGTTCTTTCTGTATCTGTACCTGATTGGCCTGATTGGAAGTAGCGAGGTATTCCAGTTTGGAAGAGGCTTCCGTTTCCAGCCTTATCCTGGCTGCCCTTTCAATATCTGTAAAAATAGAATCGAGATGCTGATATACCTGGTAGGTGTTTTTCGCAGCATAGACCATGCCCCAGGCGCGGCTTACCTCAAGCTCCAGCTCAATCACAGACAGGTCAAGGGCTTTTTCAGCCAGGGCTACCCTCTCTTTTTGCAGTTTGAGCTTTGGCGCTATTCCAAAAATGTCAATTTGCTGCTGTTGGATACCGATTTGGGTATAAACTCCTTCAGCACTCACATCCGAACCATTACCCACCTCTTCTTTCCCGGTAAATATTTGGGTATTACCAAAATCCCAGGCAGTTTTCTTCAGCATCTCCTGGTTTTCTATTTCCAGACGTGCCGATTGAATTTTAGGATAACTTTCTACAGCCCGCTTCCTGGCCTGTTCTAATGTGATCGTAGGTAAACTGTCTTGCTGCTGGGCATTAGCCACTGCCGGTAATCCAAACAATCCACCACAAACGAAAAAAACAATGATCACATTGGCATTCGGAGCACTCAGACTTTTTCCTTTTTCTCTCCTTCCCTCTACAAATGTGTATAGCACTGGCAGCACTACCAGCGTAAGCAATGTCGCAGTAAGCATGCCACCAATTACTACCGTTGCTAATGGTCGCTGAACTTCAGCTCCCGCAGATGCTGAAAATGCCATCGGCAGAAATCCGAATATGTCTGTTGTTGCAGTAAGCATAATAGGCCTGATTCGTTCTTTTGTTCCCGTTAGAATTCTTTCTCTAATACTCGTCACGCCTTCTTCTTTCAATGAATTGAAGCGGTTGATCAGTACCAGGCCGTTCAACACAGCCACCCCGAAAAGTACTATAAAGCCAACGCCTGCCGAGATACTAAATGGCATACCTCTTATCCATAAGCCAAAAACTCCCCCGATAGCTGCCAAGGGGATAGCCATATAGATCATAATGGATTGAGAAAATGACTTTAGGGCAAAATATAACAATACAAATATCAGAAACAGGGCGATAGGCACAACAATCTGCAGCCTGCTTTTAGCCCGCTGAAGATTTTCAAATTCCCCACCATAAGTAATGTAGTAACCGGGCGGTAAATCCAATTCTGCATCCAGCTTTTCCTGTATGTCATTCACCACTGATTCTACGTCACGCCCCCTGGTATTAACTCCAACATAGGTTCTTCTATAGGTGTTGTCACGTGATATCTGCATAGGGCCTGGCATATAACTAATATCAGCGACTTCTTTGATGGGTACTTGGGTGCCATCAGGCAGATCAATGTAGAGTGTGCGCAGGTCATCTATACTTTTACGGTGAGCCTCGTCAAAGCGGATGACCAGGTCAAAACGCTTTTCCCCTTCAAAAATGACTCCTGCAACACCTCCGGCAAAAGCAGAGCTCACATACTCATTAAGCTTTTGAATAACCAGGCCGTATTGTGCAACTTTATCCCTGTTGTAGCGGACGGTCATTTGAGGAAGCCCAGATGTCCGTTCGGGGTTAACATCCCCGGCTCCAGATACGGTAGAAATAATATTAGCCATCTCCTGCACTTTTTCGGAAAGCACTTCCAGGTCTTCACCATAGAGTTTAACGGCAATGTCCTCCCGTACTCCTTCCAGCAACTCATTAAAACGCAGTTCTACGGGCTGAGTAAATACCAGATTTACCCCTGTCAGATGGGTCTCTAGTTTATCCTTTATTTGCTCAATCAGCTCGTCCTTGGTTTCAGCAGAAACCCATTGATCTTTATCTTTTTCTAAAATGAGGTACATGTCTGCTATATCCATCGGCATGGGATCAGTAGGAATATCTGCCACTCCGATTCGGGCAGTTACTGTTTTTATTTCAGGAAAACTTTCCAATAACAGGTTCTCTATCTTGATGGATACTTCTTTTGATTCACTTAAGGAACTTCCAGGCCTGATGAGTGCCTGCATGGCGATATCTCCCTCATCAAGCTGTGGAACAAATTCCCCTCCCATTCTTGAAAAAACAAACCCGGCTGCTCCCAGCAGTACAATAGCCACAATAATCACAATGGCTTTAAAACGAAGAGCTCCTTTTAATAAAGGCAAATAAACTTTTTGTATGCTTCCAATTATCTTATCGCTCACCCTCTCTAACCAACGTTCGAAACGGCCAAACCAGTTTTTCTTGTTTTGGATGGGTTTCATGAATAAGGCCGACATCATCGGTACATACGTCAGGCACAGGATGATGGCACCAATCATGGCAAATCCAAAGGTGTAGGCCATAGGCTGGAACATTTTACCTTCCACACCGGTGAGAAACAAGATCGGGGCAAATACAATGAGGATGATAATCTGCCCGAAAAAAGCGGAACCCATCATGGTACTTCCTGCATCATAAGCCACCTCATCCATCAAGACCTGATTGAACTTAATTTTCCCGGAGCGTATGCGTTTCTGAATTTCGTAAACCGTACCTTCTATGATAATCACCGCCCCGTCAATGATGATCCCAAAATCAATGGCCCCGAGACTCATTAGGTTGGCCCAAACATTAAATTGCTTCATCATAATGAAGGCAAAAAGCAGGGAAAGCGGAATAGTAGTCGCAGTGATAATTCCACCACGAAGGCTACCCAACAAGATCACCAATGCGAATATTACAATCAGCGCCCCCTCAAAAAGATTGGTTTTCACAGTATCAGTAGTTCTGGAAATTAAATCACTACGATCAATTATAGTGTTGATCGTCAATCCCTCCGGAAGCGATTTCTCTACCTCTTCCATGCGCGCTTTCACATCCTGGATGACCGCATTGGGGTTGGAGCCTTTCATCATCATAATGATGCCGCCGACGGCCTCTTTTCCATCCTGGGTAAACGCCCCGTATCGTACCTGATTGCCGAAATGCACTTTTTCTGCCACATCACCTATGGTGACCGGGATTCCATTTTCCGTCTTTATGACTATTTTTCTGATATCATCCAGCGAGCGTACAAGTCCTTCTCCACGGATGAAATTGGACATGCGATTCTTTTCAATG